>JBHIDP010000145.1:0-7017 GCA_046760185.1 Anaerolineae bacterium | reverse complement strand
GCTAGCCCCTCCCCTACTTTTTGCCGATAAACAGAGAGAGCCGGCAGAGAACTGTTGACCGGCTCTTTTTCTTTCGGGGGATATTGCTGTATAATAGAGCCACCTGGCATGACTCAAAAGAGCAAGTCCATCATCATAGGCGTGGCCGGGGGCACGGGGTCTGGAAAGACTACTGTATCCCACGCCATTTTGGACCGGGTGGGCAGAGAGCGTATCACCTATATCCAGCACGATTCCTATTACAAGGACCGTAGCCATCTGCCACCGGCGGAGCGGGCCAAGATCAACTTCGATCATCCCGATGCCCTGGAGACCGAGCTTCTGGTTGCACATCTGAAACAGTTGCAAAAGGGGGAGGTTGTTCACATCCCTATTTACGACTTCACCACTCACACACGCGCGCAGGAGACCAGATTGGTGAAACCTAAGCGCGTGATTTTGGTTGAAGGTATCCTTGTTTTCGTTGAGGAAGCTCTTCGGGAGCTTATGGACATCAAAATCTACGTGGATACCGATGCTGATATCCGCTTCATCCGCCGCCTTCAACGGGACATCGCCGAACGAGGTCGCACTATGGATTCGGTCATAGGTCAATATCTGGCGACCGTGCGGCCCATGCACCTGGAGTTTGTAGAGCCTAGCAAACGCTATGCCGATATCATCATTCCCGAGGGTGGTTTCAACGTGGTAGCTTTGGATATGGTGGTGGCAAGAGTGGAGGAGATGATCGGCTCTTGAAGATATGCGTAATCACCGGAACCTTTCATCCGGAGATTGGCGGCCCGCCAACATACCTGTACAACCTGCTGGGTAGCCTGGTTGACAGAGGAGATGAGGCAGCAGTTATCACCTATGGTGATGATTCGGAAGGGCACAAGTATCCTTACCCCGTGTATCGCATCTCTCGAAAACAGCCAGTCCTGCTCAGGTTGATCAAGTTCATTTGGCAAATTTTGCTCATCGCCCCCCGATACAAACTTCTGTTCGTCAACGACTACGGCCTTCCAGCCGCCATTGCCAACCTGATTCTGCGTAAGCCCCTGGTCATGAAAATTGTGGGGGACTTCGCCTGGGAGTACTCAGTTCGTCACCAGTTGATCGCCCCTGATGAAAACATAGATACTTTTCAGAGCGGAAGACACTCCCCCAAGGTAGAGCTCCTCAAGAGGCTACAACGTTTCTACATCAACAGGGCGCAGGTGGTCATCGTCCCTAGTCGTTACTTTGCCCAGATCGTAGCCGCTTGGGGAGTACCTGAGCCGAAGATACAAATCATCTACAACGCGGTAGATGCAGACAAGTACGATGTGCCCATCAGCAAAGAAGAGGCGAAACACTATCTGGGCTTGAATGGAAAGGTGATTCTGACCATCGCTCGCCTGACACCCTGGAAAGGGGTTGATAAGCTCATTAAGCTCTTGCCGGGCATAAGGGAGGAGCAGCCAGAAGCGCAGTTGATAGTGGTGGGAGAGGGGCCCGAGCAGACAAAGCTGCAGCATCTAGCTCAGAAATTTGACGTGGCTGAGTGCGTCACTTTTGCCGGTTCTGTTCCCAACGAGGAGATTCCTAGGTACCTGAGAGCGGCCGATGTCTTCGTGCTGTATTCCGGCTACGAGGGGTTATCTCATACCCTCCTTGAGGCCCTGGCCGTCGGTGTGCCTGTGGTGGCGTCGGCCAAAGGGGGCAACGGCGAGGTTATCAGGGATGGAGTTAACGGTTACCTGGTGAAGTGGGGGGATGAAGAAAGGCTTCGGACGTCAATACTGAAGGTCCTGAACGATCGGGAACTGGCTCAGAGGTTCAGCAAAAATTCAAAGTCAGATATAAAACAGCGGTTTGAGTGGAAGGCCCTGGAGAGAAGAACGTTGCAGCTTTTCGAAGTAACAGCGGCTGAAGGGTAGCTATGGTGACAAGCTCTCTCGCATCAACGCCAGAGCCTCGTACCAGAGGTGGGGATTTGAAGGCTCTCTCTAACTCCCGAATGAGTTCGGGAGCCTGCGAGAGAGCTTGTCAGGTCAACCTTCTGGCTATCGGACTGGATGACACCCTGGTGCGTGATGTTGTTGGCTCCGGTAGCGATGCACATCAAAGGCAATTGAAATATGCTACCGTTCTGGAAAGCTATCACCTGTTGGTGCGCACCCTAGGTGGAAGTAACCTCCCCGTTGTCCAAAAGGCTTCCAATTTCTGGGTCTACCCCAGTAATTCCTCAAACAAGTTTACTTTCGTTTGGGATGCCATTCGTATCGGAGGGCGTATCTGTAGAGAGCACGGGATAGATGTTATCTCCACCCAAGACCCCTTCGCTACAGCACTGGCCGGATACGTGCTAAAGCGACGATATCGCCTTCCTCTCAGCATCCAGTTTGCAGGAGACATGGTTGACAACCCCTACTGGTTGAAAGAAAGAAAGTTGTATCCAGCCATGAATGTACTGGCACGGTGGTTGATCAAGCAAGGTGATACTTTCCGCGTGGTCAGTATCCAGGAGAAAGACAAACTAGTGGCCATGGGCATCCCGGAGGACAGGGTTTGGAATCTAGGCTGGATCACAGACTTCAGCCGATTTGTGACAGCCGATGGAAGCCACATCCGACACCGATATCTGGGGAACCGATTCTCCCACTTGGTCCTTTTTGCCGGACGACTGGTGGATCAAAAAGATTTGCCTACTTTGCTTAAGGCCATTCCACTCGTACTGGGACAACACAACGATGTCCGTTTCTTGCTGGTGGGGGATGGCAATAGAAGGGAGAAGCTGAGAAACCTGGCGCAGGAATTGCAGATTAGTGAGTATGTTGTCTTCGCCGGTGAGGTATCGTATGACCACATCCCGGCTCACTTCGCCGCCTGTGATCTTTTTGTCCTGCCTTCCGTTTACGAGGGCAACGCCAGAGTGCTTGCTGAAGCAGCGGCTGCGGCAAAGCCTGTGGTGGCCACCGAGGTCAGCGGCACCAGGGATACGGTAGTAGATGGGGAGACCGGCTACATTGTGCCGCCGAGGGAGCCAGCTACATTAGCCCGGCAGATAATCTCCCTGCTGAACGATCCTCAAAGAGCCAAAGAAATGGGAGAAGAGGGACAGACTCACGTTATGGCTTTGTATGAGGAGAACCGCTTGCTAGAAGGATTCAGGGAGTTGTGGGAGACGACAGCACGATGCCTTTAGGAATCACCGCTCTTCAATGGTCGAAATCATACAAGGCCATCGTGGTGGGCCTGATAGTCGTCCGCATACTGATGGTGATCGCTGTACTTAACGGCCTTCCCGAAACTCCTTGGCACGATGGGTGGTATCTGCACCATGGCGGGGATCAGATCGAATATACTGCCCTGGCGGTATCCTTGGCCAAATTCGAACCTAAATACTCCTTCCGCACTTTAGGATTTCCTCTCTTATTGGTTCCCTTCGTCCTTCTCTTCTATAAGACAGATTTCCATGATATTCTGGCCCCTGTTGTCATATTCCATTCAATCATTCTGTTTTCGGCTTCCACTGTTCTTGTCGTCCTTCTTGCGGAGAGACTTACCAGGAGCAAGACCATAGCACTTCTCTCTGCTGCTCTCTGGGTCTTCTATCCCTACATCCTGTATCTGGCAGGATTTGTAGCTACATATTTTTCTGCCCACTCCAGCCAGTATTTCTTCATGATCAAGATTGCCATGGTCCACCAGTTTTGGACCCAGATCCTGAGTGATCCACCCTCCACCTTTTTCGTTCTATTAGCTGTGTTCACCTTTGTAGTCTCCTTACAGCAAAAAGAAAGAGAGTTAAGATATGCCTTTTGGACCGGTCTGTTGTTTGCCTTTGCCGTCCTAATTCGCCTTCCAAACATGATATTGATCCTGTTATTCCTTCCAGTCTACCTTTATACCAGATGGCTGAAGGCTGTGGCCGCTTTCGGTGGCGCTTCCATTCTGGTGGCCATTCCTCAGTTAGTGTACAACTGGCATTTCTTCCGTTCTCCCCTTAACCTGGCATTGTTGGGCGTTGAAGAGACAAGCGCAAGCGGTCGAGGTTATGACACGGTCTTTTCAATAGCTCATCTGGTTTCACTGATCCAACGGGCTACTGGTCACGAACTGGCAGCCGTTGTTGTCCCTTTGACATTTGCCTTCCTGCTCTGCATTTTGGTCGGGCTTGCCTATCTATGGAAACTCAACAAAATGAATTCAGCCATACTGTTGCTTTGGATTTTCCCATACATGCTATTTATTGGGGCACACCACGATGCGCCTAACGATATCTTGAGGCTCTTGATGCCCATCGCCCCAGCCATCATCATCGCTGCCTCATCCTTCGTACTCCTGATATGGAACGTCTTTGCCGGGCTATTTTCCTCCAAAGTTCCCTCTCACCCTCCATTGGGCCACCGGATGCGTGGCAGCAGAGGTTAAGGCATGCGAGTGTTGATGATTACCCAAAAGGTTGACTTGGACGATAGTCTCCTGGGTTTCACGCACACCTGGATCAACAAATTGGCAAACAGAGTGGCGGCACTCTATGTGTTGGCTTTAGCAGTCGGTAGAACCTCTCTGACAGAGAATACTACTCTGTTCTCCATGGGCAAAGAGCTGGGGAAGAACAGACTATGGCGCTTGGTGCGATTCAACCAGGTGTTGACAGACCTGGCATTGAGCCGAAAGATTGACCTCCTGTTTGTCCATATGTGTCCTCGTTACGCAATCTTGGCGGCTCCATATACGAAACTGGCGGGAATTCCTATGGTGATGTGGTTCACCCACAAACAGGTTAGCACCGAACTGAGAATTGCCTACCAGTTGGTTGACAGAGTGCTCACCGCTTCTCAGGAGAGCTTTCGACTCAATGGGAACAAAACGTGCATCATCGGTCACGGTATAGATACTGAAAGGTTCAAGCCAGCGGCAGTCAAAAAGAATGGAGATACCAGCACTATCCTATCCCTTGGACGCATTGCCCCTATCAAAGATTACGAGACCCTCATCACCGCCGCTCATTTTCTGATCCATCAACAAGGCAGGCACAACTTGCGGTTTGTCATCGTTGGAGAGATCGCCCTCCCTTCACACCAAGCCTATCTCGACCATTTGCACGACCTGGTATCCCGCCATCAACTAAGTGGCTACGTTACCTTTGTTGGCGGCGTTCCTCATGACAAAGTGGTTGATTACTATCAGGGATGTGACCTCTTTGTTAATATGAGTCACACCGGGAGCCTGGACAAAGCCGTGCTTGAGGCAATGGCCTGCGGCAAAATTCCGTTAACGTGCAACGAAGCCTTTGTGGAGCTGTTTGGCGACTGGGCCGACAGGCTCATTTTTGAAAAGGGCAACGAGGGTGATCTGGCAGATAGGATTCTTTGGGCTCTGGAAATGCCTGGAGAGGCCAGGGTGAGATTGGAAAAGAGGCTTAGAGATTTGGTGAAAGAAGGGCATAGCATCGAGGGCTTAATAGATAGAACGATGGAGATCTTTCAAGAAGTGGTTAAAGAAAGGCAACAATGAGCATACATCAGCCGCTGTCAAAGCGGGTCTCTGGGGCCGTATTCTGGAACACTCTGATCATCCCTATTCGGGCTGTTCTTTCCCTGCTTAGCTCCGTCGTGGTTGTCAGAGCTCTGGGGACGGAGAGTTACGCCATCTATGCCCTGGTGATCTCCACAGCGGCTACGGTGGTCGCCTTTGGGGGGCTGGGGCTAGATGTCTCGATTCAAAAATTCATCCCCGAAGTCTACAAACGAAATGCCAGGCCAGGGAGCGTCGCTTTTCTCAAGACGGTCATCTTGATAAAGCTTGGTATCTTCACGGCCATCGTAGTCCTGCTAAACCTCTTCCCGACCTTCTTCGCCCGTCTCTTCAGCATCAATACGACAGTCCGCTTTTTCCTGGCCATTGTGGGGGTTATCACCTTGTTTCAGGCTGGGGCCGATTCCCTGGAAGCCTTTCTAACCTCCATGTTCGATCGCAAGTCCACCAACATCAACAACCTGGTGGCCTCCGTCCTGAAGCCCTCACTGGTCATCGCTGCCGTTCTTCTGGGGCAAGAACTGGCAGGGATTTTTGTCTCGATAGCCCTTTCTGAAGCGGTGAGGTTATCTTTGAATTTTCTCTCTTCGCGCCGGGTCCTCTCGACCATGGAAGACACCGCCCAGGAAAGGTTTAACTTTGACCGTCTTCGTGGACGGTGGCTCTCGTTCTGTGGCTTTACCTACTACGAGAAGCTCACCAGGTATGTCATCAGCCCTCCCTTCATTATCCTCCTTCTGGCCCAGTTCCTTGACAAAACCGAAGTGGCTATCTTCGCTCTGGCCGCCGATTTCACCATACGATTCCTGTCACTGCTCTTGAGTCCAACATATGGGATCTTCATGCCCTTGTTTGCGACAACCTACGGGGACAGCGACGATCGTAGATTACATCAGACGTATCCCCTGACCGTAAAGTTCCTGGCATTGATTTTCATCCCCGCTGGAGCAGGTCTGATAGTGATTTCCAGGAACCTATTCGCCATTCTGTACCCTCAAGCCTTCAGCCAGTCCGTGCCTGTAGCTCAGATATTGATCGCTTTTCTCTTCCTTGATGTCGTCATAAGTACCCCCACGGCGACCCTTTTTCACTCCTACGAGAAATATAGACCCGTAATCATATCAAGGTTCATTTCCCTGGCTGGTGTGGCCTCATTGCTTGTAATCATACCGGCCTACAGGGTTCTTGGAGCGACCATTCTCTATGGAACAGGTACATTGTTGACCAGCCTCTTTTTGGTAACCATCTCCCGAAGACAGCTCAGGTTGCAGTTACCAAAAGAAGTGTTACTCAAAGTACTTGGGGCTTCCATCGTTTATGCCCTCGGGCTGGAGGTTCTAGCCACGCGGTTGTCTCCCACAGTTGGTTGGACCCTGCTCCTAATTGGCCTTGGAGTGGTCTTGTTCATTATCTCTTTCAAAGCTATGGGCGGATTGGCACGTGAGGATAAGGAGACCATAGTAAACAACCTCCCCAGCTTGAAACCGGTCATGAAGTTCCTGTGAGCCC
>JBHIDP010000144.1:0-7056 GCA_046760185.1 Anaerolineae bacterium | reverse complement strand
AAAGCCATATCGAAACCACGGCGCGGGTGTGCCGCTCTACAGACTGCGTGTAACGGCCTGAGCTCAGCCGAACGGCTCGACTCCAGCAGACTCGGACAGAAATTTCAGGGGGGCGAAATGTAGGCCCAGAAGGGAGTGACCATGAGCGCGATTGATTGGGACGCGGTTAGGGATGAGGCTGTTCGTCATCTGCAACAGTTGATCCGCTTCAACACCACCAACCCACCGGGGAACGAGACCCCGGCCGCCCAGTACGTGGCTGGCATCCTGAAAGAGGAGAGGTTTGAGCCTACCTTGCTGGAATCGGAACCAGGGCGGGGGAACGTGGTAACGCGGCTCAAGGGTAACGGTCAGGCCCGGCCTCTGCTCCTCCTCTCCCACCTGGACGTGGTGCCAGCCGAAGCGGATAGATGGACCCATCCCCCTTTCAGCGGCCTCCTTGTTGACAACTTCGTCTGGGGTCGCGGAGCGCTCGACATGAAGGGCACGGTGGTCATGCAACTGATGACCATGCTTCTCCTGAAGCGACAGAAGGTCCCTTTGGCCCGCGATGTGATCCTGGCCGTCACCGCCGACGAGGAGATGGGAGGCTTTAAGGGGATCGGCTGGCTGGTGGACAACCACCTCGAACTGGTGGAGGCCGAATACGCCCTCAGCGAGTTCGGCGGCTTCAGCATGACCATCAACGGCAAGCGGTTCTACCCCTGCCAGACGGCGGAGAAAGGGGTCTGCTGGGTACGGCTTAAGGCCACCGGACAGCCCGGTCATGGCTCCATGCCCCACCCCGATAACGCGGTGCTCAAGGTCGCCCGAGCGGTAGAGCGCCTTGGAAGGGCCGAACTGCCCCTCCATCACACCGCCTCCGTGACCCGCTTCATCCAGGACATGGCCCGTGAGCAGAGCTTCGTGCGCTCCCTTTTCCTGCGAGGCGTGCTTAACCCCACCTTCAGCTCCTTCATCCTGAACCGCCTCTTCCCCGACAAGGACCAGGCGCGCTCATTCCATGCCATGCTACACAACACCGCCACCCCCACCCAACTGAAGGCAGGGATCAAGACCAACGTCATCCCTTCCGAGGCCGAAGCGATGGTAGATGGCCGCCTCCTGCCCGGCCAGGACCAGGAGAGCTTCCTGGCCGAGCTGCGGGCTGTAGTGGGCCATGAGGTGGAGTTGGAGGTAGACACCTTCGCGCCCCCTTTGCAGGCCGATGCCGATACGCCCCTCTTCCAGGCCATGGCCGCCGGCATTCACCGCCACGATGCGGAGGGCATAGTGCTGCCCATGCTCATCCCGGCCGCTACCGACGCCAAGCACCTGGCGCGACAGGGCATCACCTGCTACGGCTTCTCCCCCATGCAGCTACCACCGGACTTCCCCTTCATGAGGCTGGCCCACGGCCACGACGAGCGCATCCCGGTGGACGCCCTCCTCTTCGGCACTCGTGTCCTTTACGACGTGGTGGCCGATTTCTGCCAGGTTGCCTAAATGAATTCACGAAGTCTCCTTCTCTGCCAACCAACCCCGCAGCTTCTGTTTCATCTTCTCCTCAATCTTGGTGCCGATCACATCCCAGTCTCGCTCACCCTCTGCCTCAGCCCACTTCGCTACCTCTCCCCTTACCCTCTCCTCGATCCTCTTTCCAATGACATCCCAGTCCTCCTCCCCTTCAGCCCCGACCCACTTGGCCACCTCCCCCCTTACCCTCTCCTCGATCTTATGGCCGATGACGTCCCAGTTCTCCTCCCCCTCCACACCGGCCCAGCCGGCCAGACCTCGCTTCACCTTCTCCTCGATCCGGGTCCCGATGACCTCCCAATCCTCCTCCCCCTCAGCTCCTACCCACTTTGCAACCTCTTCCCTCACCCTCCCCCCAATCCTCTCCCCGATAACCTCCCAATCCTCTTCACCCTCTGCACCAGCCCATTTGCCCATCTCCCTTTTGATCACCCTCTCTAATTCTTTGCCGATCTCCTGCCACTCCTCGAGACCTTTCTTGCGGCCTTTCTCTTCAGTGACCATAATAGTACCCTCCTCTCCTTTCCTTATCTCATTTCACTCCCCGGTGTAGAATGCCAGGCCGACGACGCCAGGTCCGGTGTGTGCTCCCATCACCGGGGTGAACTCAGTGATGTAGAACTCTACGCAGTTGAAACGGGAGAACACCTCTTCACTCATCCTCTTCGCCTCATCAAGGGCATCGGCATGGAAGACCGAGGCGTGAATGGGCCTCTTACCCACCTGCGCTTCGACCAGCTCCAGGATGCGCTCTATCGCTCTCCGTCTGCTTCTGACCACACTGACCACTTTCACCCGTGCGTCCTTGAGATTGAGGATGGGGTTGATCCTGAGCCTGGATCCGACCAGAGCCACAGCTTCACCAATGCGCCCTCCTCGGTGAAGATGTTCCAGGGTAGCCAAAGTGGCAAAGAAGTCCACCCTGGGTATCATCGCTTCGGCGGCCGCGACCACCTTCTCCAGGTTTCCTCCTGCCTTGGCAGCACGAGCGGCAGCCAGGACAATGAACCCCTCAGCAATGGTAGCCGTGCGGGCGTCCATGACCTGGATGGGAACAGTAGCTGCCTGTTTTGCTGCCAGGCGTGCTGCGGCAAGGGTACCGCTCAGCTCCTCGGGGATGTGGATGGAGACGATACCTTCCACCTCCTGGCTCAACCGGGCGTAGAGCCTGACGAAATCGGCTAGTGATGGTTGGGAAGTAGTAGGCCGGCTTCTGACTTGCCGGAACCTCTGATAGAACTCCTCAGAGGTGAGGTCCACTCCGTCCCGGTACACACGTTCGTCCCAGATCAACTCAAAAGGGACAACGTGGATGTCGTACTGCTGCACCAACTCCGGCGGCAGACAAGCAGCACTGTCGGTGACGACGGCGATTGTGCTCACATTTTCCCCCTGAGGAGTCTAACCAAACAGGTTGTCGAGAAACATCATGATGGCGAAGCCGATGATGACCCCGAAGGTCCCCTCCCGCTCATATCCCCGTGTGTGGGTCTCGGGAATGATCTCATCACTCACTACAAACAACATCGCTCCGGCAGCAAAGGCCAGAGCAAAAGGGAGAAAAGGTCGAGCTATCTGGACTGCTGCCACACCTATCAGCCCGGCTATGGGCTCAGCCATCCCTGACAGGGTGGCATACCACAGGGCCCGCAGCCGACTGTACTTCTCCCGCACCAACGGGAGCGCCACGGCCAGGCCCTCCGGCATGTTCTGTAGCGCGATAGCGATGCCCAACACAATGGCGGCCTCAATGTTGCCGCTGCCGAAACCAACACCCACAGCCAGCCCCTCCGGGAAGTTGTGGAGGGTAATAGCCAGGATAAGCAACCAGATGCGCCGCAGGGCAGTGGAAGGGCCCTCCGCACCGGAGATGAAGTGGATGTGGGGGGTAAACCGATCCATCAGGGATAGGAACACGGCCCCGGTTATCAGCCCTACAATCGTGACCCAAACTCCACCCAGTTCCATGGCTGGCACGAGCAGACTGAAGGCTGTGGCGGCCAACATGACCCCTGCCGCAAAACCGAGCATGCCATCGAGTACCCGATCTGACACATTGCTCGTGAACAGCACCGGCAATGCACCCACACCGGTGGCTAACCCGGTGCCGAGTGTGGCCAAAAATCCAAGAAGAATAAGATTGCTTCCAGCCAGTGCCTCGACCATTTTCCCCTCCAGATGCCCGCACCCTGTCAAACCCACAAACCACCGTGAACGTTGAGAACGGCACCAGTGATGTAGCGCGCCCTGTCAGAGACCAGGAAGCTGACCGCCTCGGCTACGTCACTGGGCTGGCCCAGATATCCCAGGGGAATATCCTTGACCATGCTCTCCTTCTGCTCCTCGCTATAGGCGTAGGTCTCGATGAAGCCGGGATTGACCATGTTGGCCCGGATATTATAGGCGGCCTCCCCTCGGGCGACCGACTTGGTCAGGACGACGATAGCGGTCTTGGTCACATTGTAGGCGGTAGTGGTTGGTGCTCCTTTGGCCAACTCGCAGTTAAGCGAGCCGATGTTAATGATGTTCCCTCCACCCTGCTCACGCATCACGGGCAAAGCGTATTTGATACAGTAGAAGGTGCTACTGAGATTGCTGTCAATGATGGTCCGCCACTCCTCAATGGTTGTATCAAAGATAGGCTTGACCAGAAAGGGACCGACATTGTTTACCAGGACATCCAGCCGGCCGAACTGCTCTACCGTCTTGGCGATCAACCCTTCCGCTTCCTCTGGCACGGAGACATCGGCCTGGAAAGCCGTAGCTTCGGTAACCAGCTCACGGATACCCCTCAACGCCTCCCTGGCCGCTGCCCGGTCAGCTCGATAATTGAGCACAATGCCCATCCCATCCTGGGCCAGCCGCCGGGCGATCCCCAGTCCGATCCCCTTGGTGCTACCAGTAATGAGGGCCACTCTTCTAGCCATCCTCTCCCCCCTCCACTCTATCTCACTCATCACCCATCACTCATCACCCACCACCCCAACTCTTCCACCAACAAAGACAAATCTTCGAGCACCTCACCACGGGGATGGGTTCTGACAAAATCCTCACACCACGAGGGAGTGTACTCTGTTTTGAGGAGCATGAAAGACATGCCAAGCATCAAGGGAAGGGCGCCTGGCAGTGAAAAGGTGTCTGCCACCACTACCACCCCCCTGCTTCCCTCTGCCACTCTGAGCAGGGCCTCGCAGTAGGCCGGGCGGCGGAGGTCCACCCTGTGTTTCTCATCTATCTCGACAATCTGGATTCTCCCCTGTCGGGGATGATCGAAATAGACCAGCCAGGTGGGGTCCATCTCGTACTGTCGGGTATCGGCCAGGACCTCGATCCCTGTGATGCCAATAGTGGCCAGATTCGTCTCCACCTTGTCGGCCAGAGAGTTGGTCAAGACCAGTGGCACAAAGTCAGGGTGGGAGACCAACCTGATCAGGATGTCCTTCGCTGCCTCCCGAAATTGAGGGGCCAGGTCACGGGTATTGCGGTGGAAAAGGTAATTTACACAGTCAGCTACGGGGTCATACTTTGGCTCAGTGAAGAAGGCTGCCACTGCCCTTTTGTAAGAGGGATTGCGCTGGATCATGGTTTGCAGCGTGGTCGTGTTCAAAATGAAAGCCCCCTCGTCGCAGTAGCTGGCCACCAGCCCGTTAACCTCCCACCAAAAGCGGTGAGGCTCAGCCAGAAGGAGTTTCTGGGTGGCCAGATACTCCTCCTGGATCTCGGCCACGGGTGCCTTCACGATTTCTGACGAGAGGGTACGGATTGATTTTTGAGCCAGCTCGTTAACCTGCTTCTCCTCAGCGGTTAACGTCCCGTCGTAGTCGAGAATGACCTTGATCATCGGCTTACTCTGCCCCATGAGGGCTGAGTGTCCACGGCCGGGTTGTCGGTCAGGCGGGTCAGGTCCGAGCCGTCGGCGTTGATAACGTATATCTCCTGGTTTCCGTCCTGCAAGGACATGAAAGCGATCTTCTCACCATCAGGCGACCAGGCAGGATAGCCCACGTACAAGGCCCCTGCGGCCAGACGGCCTGGAGAGGGGTTTTGGGTCAGGCGGCGCGCATTGGTGCCATCGGCCTTCATGACGTAGATCTCGCCCTCGTCGTCATGTACGCCCACATAGGCAATTTGACTGCCGTCCGGCGACCAGGCAGGATGGACTATCATCTCGGGTGGTCGTACAGTGAAGGGCACCAGGTTGGTGCCGTCGCTCTGCATGGTGAACATGTTCCCCGCTGCCGCGTCGTCGAAAGAGACGAAGACGATGCGGCCGTCGGGTAGCCAGGCGGCCACATTCATGCCCCCCGCTGCCTCCTCGGCTGGGGGGCTGTAGACCTGGACGCCTCCCTCTTCGCCCAGGGGGACAACCTCAATGCCACTGGTATAGACAGCCCAGACACCCTCGGCCCGGTCGGAGGCAAAGGCCACCCGACTCCCGTCCGGTGACCAGACAGGGGTGATATCGTAGGCCAGGTTGCGGGTCAACTGCCGCCGCTCAGAGCCATCACTTCTCATCACCAATATCTCCCGCTCCAACCTGGAACCCCCATAGGCGAAGGCCAGCCAGCGGCCATCGGGCGACCAGACAGGGGTGAACTCCTCATCAGGAGTATCAGTCAATCTGGTTTGGTCGCTGCCATCGGGAGCCATGGTGTAGATTTCGTAGTTGCCATCTCGGTTGGAGACGAAGGCGATACGCGTCAGCGGAGCCTCGGGAAGGGGAGTAAGCGTTGGGGTCGGCATCGGTGTCGGTTTGGGTACCGGCGTTGGGGTAAGTGTAGGAGAGCAGTCCACCAGAGCGAGGGCCAACAAGAACGCTATGATGACGAGCCAGCAATGTCTGCCAAAGCTAGTAGGTACGGCTATCCACCTGCCGTTGAGCATCTCTTAACCTCCTCACCAGATCGGGGCTGGCGTACTCCTCGCCGAAGAGCAGAGGTACGTACCGCTCCAAACGGTTGGCCAGAGCCCCCAGATAGTTGGGGTTGCCCAATCCCCGGTCGTATATCAGGTAGGGCTTGTTCCCGCCGTTGTAGTGCCAGGCAGCCCGCACCTGGTCCCCTCTCCCCAGCCGGTCGTAGAACCCCTTCAAGACCGTCAGGCCATCTTTGATGGCAGCGTCAATGCCGGCTGGTGTGTTGGTGTAAAGGCCGCTCTTGTGGTGGTGACCGCTGGCCACGGTGACCTGCATCAAGCCATCCTCGTTGACCTCATTGTTCAGGTCGCGTCCCGCCTCGGCGTGGATCATGGTCAGAATCAGCTCCTTCAGAAAGATACCGTGCCGGGCGATCACTACGGAGAGGATAACCGGTATCCTCTCCGCTCTGGTCTCCAGCCGAGTATCAGGGGGAAGGGTCGGTGTGGGAGTGGCAGTGGGCGTGAGGGTCGGCGTGGCAGTAGCAGTCGGTGTCGGGGTAGGCACCCCAGGCGGACAGATAATCAGCCCTACCTCATCAACATACATGGCCGTCCGCCCACCAACCCCGTCGTTGTAGACGTTGAAGTAGACCCGCACCGTCTGGCCCTTGAACCTGGTCACAT
>JBHIDP010000143.1:0-7067 GCA_046760185.1 Anaerolineae bacterium | reverse complement strand
CTACAAACGGATCAAGTATCCAGCAACCGGGATCCAAACGCTTGTCTTCAATTAGTGCCTCCACCAACCTGTAGCTGAACCCTGCAGGATACTTGAACCAACGATGAATCGGTGCACGCAGGTTATCTTGGAAGGTCCCCAAGCTTTCAGGCGAGAGTTCAGCAGCCGACATCCAGGCTTCATAGAATTCAAATCTCAACTGTTCGCGCACAGAGGACTGCAGTCTGTGATCGCTTATCTCATATTTCTGAACCATACTCCATCCTCCCTAGAATAGAGCACCTTCCCTTCGCGGATAGCAGTAGTGACAAACGCCTGTGGTACAGCTTTCCAGGCTTCGATCTCCTGTGGTGTATATACCAGGATATCCATGGGCACGTGAATTTGGCTCAGAGCCAGCAGAATCGGCACGGACCGCCGATACCGCGGTTCTGTGGATTCCTTAACCACGAGGATGTCCAGGTCGCTACTAGGGTGGGCATCGCCGCGTGCCCGGCTGCCGAAGAGGATAACCTTTTGGGGCTGTGCTGTCTCAACGATCAGGCGCAAGATCTCATCTAACAATGCATCTGTAATCTCTTGCTTTATCTTTGCCATAACCACCTCCTCTTCGGCTTGTAGACGAGGGGTGGCTCCACCGGCACGTCCTGGTCAGCCAGGATCAGCTCCGGCACGGTGGTAACCATGGCCCGAGCCTGCTCCTGACCAACGATCTTGGCCGCTTCGCTCATAGCCTCGGAGAGGATGGGAGTACGGCGGTTGGTGCCGTGAGAATCAGTGGCGATAACCTGTACCAGGTTGTGCTCCAAAAGAGTTCGGGATAGGTCTCGAACCTTTGAGCCAAAGAGGCCGACTACGCTGGCGGCCGTCAACTGAGCAAGGAGTCCTTTGCTCACCAGTTCGTAAAGCAGGCTAGGATCATCCCCGATGACCGCGTTCCGCTCTGGATGGGCGAAGATAGGGGTAAGACCCTGAATCTGCAACTCGAAAAAGATCTGGTCAGTGTAGTGAGGATAGGTTGAAAGGGGAAGCTCCACCAGAATGTACCGGCTCCCATTGAGGGTAAAAGCGCGCTCATCCTCCAACTGTTGTATCAGGTCCGGAGAGATATACACTTCAACTCCCGGCACGATTTCCAGCGGAATGTGACGTTGATTCAGTTCACTTTGCAGTTCAGAGACCCGCGCCATGACCATTGACCGCAAGCCAGCCTCTCTCCAGTCCAGGTTATGCGGTGTGGCCACAATCCTGGTCACGCCATCGTCGGCAGCCATTTGAGCCATGGTCATGGAATCAGCCAGGCTCTGGGCCCCATCGTCGAAGCCGTACAGAATGTGGTTGTGGATGTCAATCACGTGGTTTGCTCTTGCTCAGCGTAGTAGCGGTGCAGACTGGTGTCGAATTTGACGTTGTTGAGGACGGCCCCCACCAGGCGGGCGTTAACTTTCTCTAGCAGGGCCTTGGCCTTCTGGGCGTGGTCGCGCTTGGTCTTTCCAGCGTTGATCACCAAGAGCACACCATCTACTTTGGAGGCGAGGACCGCTGCGTCGGTGACGGCGATGACCGGAGGAGCATCAAAGAGGACGATGTCGGCATTCTTGGTCAGGGAGGCGATAATCTCCTCCATACGTTGTGAGCCCAGAAGCTCCGAAGGGTTAGGGGGGAGAGGGCCACTAGGCAGCAGCCGCAGGCCGGGGGCCCGCGTATCCTGCAGAGGGGGGTTCTTCATGGCTTCATCTACAACCAGCATAGTGGTGAAGCCTCGATCGTTGCGCACACCAAAAATCTGGTGCTGGGAGGGACGGCGCAAATCGCAGTCTACCAGGATCACCTGCTTGCCTGCCTGGGCCAATGTCACGGCCAGGTTAGCCAGGGTGGTTGACTTCCCCTCTTCTGGCCCGGCCGAGGTGACCACCATGGTGCGCAAGGACCGGTCCAGGCTGGAGAACTCCAGATTGGTACGCAGGGTGCGATAGGCCTCGCTGATAGGCGAGCGAGGGTTGGTCAAGGTGATGAGCGCATTGTGTCTTTGGTTTGCCACGAACTGTAATCCTCCTCAGGGTGTGTGACAGCAGTAGACGTAAAAAAGGCAACTGCCAGACTATGGCCGTTGCTTGGAGCTAATGAAAGGTCATTGCCGCTACTTAGACGCCACGTCGAAACAATCGTTGTCCGACCGTTGGGCTAGACTGAGCGGCTTCTTTGGCCGTGATGGTGGGAATGGTGCCTACCACCACCACGCCTATGTAACGCTCCACATCCTCGGTGCTACGGATAACATCTGCTTCAAGCCACTCCAGGAAAAAGACTATGAGCCCTCCCAGAAGCACCCCGAGAATGCCACCGGCAAGGGCATTGAGCTTGGTTTTAGGGGAGTAGATAGAGCCAGGCAGAGCATTGTCGCGGATGGATACGTAAAGCCGGTCCCGCTTGTCCAGCCCCAGGTTGGCCGCGTCGCGTTCTTCGACGAAGATCTCGGCCAGGGTCTGCACGATCTCCTGGGCGATAAAGGGGTCGTAGTCCTTGGCCTCAATCTGGATGGTCAAATTGGCTTCATCGGGATCAACAGCCACCCTGCTCAACAATCTGTCTGGAGGGATATCCAATTGGAGGCGGTCAACGACCTCCTGGGCAGTGGTCCGCCTGTAGATCTGCAAGCTGTAGTTGCGTAACAGGGTCTTGATGGTGTTGGCCAGGCCCCAATCGGGACGGGCCGGTTCCACCAGGAGGGTAATGTGGGCTTTATAGACAGGGGTCTGGGTCTTGCTGAATATCACGGCGCTGACGGCAGTCACGAGGGCCACCAGGACGATGATCCAACCCCTCTTCAATAAGATGCGGGCATAATCTTTAAGATCCAAACTCCACTCCTAACGTTGAAATCGAAAAGTCAAAAACTATTCTACCACAACAGACCTTTCGAGGCAAAATGTTAGTCAAGGGACTTTGGGACGACGCCAGGGTGGCCAACGCCAGCTTGCACTGCCTGGAATCTCCCCCAGAACGGGTATACCCAAAGCTTCCAGCTCGCTGGCTTCACGGATCGAATCATCAAGGTAATCCACCAGGAAGGCCAGGGCCACACTGGACACAAAAGCCAGCAACAGTCTGATCGGGATATCCAGCCGTTGGCGCAGGCTTGGCCCAACCGGTACCACTACGGGAGGGTCAATGACATGGACGGTAGCTCCCACGGCCCCCAGTTGTTCAAAGTACTTGGCGTTCTCCTCACGCAAAACTGCCACGGCCGCCCAGGCGATCCTGGCCAACTGTTCCGCGTCACCCCAGGCAATGTTCAGCGTCAGGATGCGGTGCTGTTTCTCGGCCACCGTCGAGCCCTGAATAGCCCCCGCTGGCACCAAGATCCCCTCCTCATCCAGGCGGCGACTCACATCGTCGGCGAAGGCCTGGCTCTTGACCACCTCGGAGAAGTCATCGGCGATGTACTCCGACGTCAGGTAGGCGTAATAAGCGGGATCGTAGGAGATGTTCTCCTTCCCAACCATCGGTTCCACCCCGATGGTGAAACGGATAGTAGCCTGGTAGAGGGGTGATGGGGCAGAGCGCAACAGCACGCTCCCCACCAATACTACCAGTGGTAGGGTGATGACGATCCAGAGACGGCGGCGGATGATACACCAATACTGTTTCAGTCCCACTTTTGCACCAAGCTCCCACGTGACCGCGACGTTGACTCAAAAGGGCTCATTTCCTCAGGCTCTTCCTGTGCTCGCTGTACTTCTCCTCAACGAAGCGAGTCAACCTTTCTTTGAAGGTACCGATGTCAAACCTTTCCGCATGGCGACGGATGACCTCCGAATTGTAGCGGTGGTGGTCAAGCTCCTCCACGGCGGCTGCCAGGGCCTCCGGTGTCTGCTGGTGAAAGAACAGGCCGGTAACACCTTCAACCACGGTTTCAAGAGCCCCACCGCCGGCGTAGGCGATAACCGGGCGCCCGGCGGCCTGGGCCTCGAGCGGGGCTATCCCAAAATCCTCCTCGCCAGGGAAGATGAAGGCCCGGCAGCGAGCCAGGTAATGCTCGATTTCCCCATCCGAGACCCTTCCCAAGAACTGAATGTTGGGCTTGGCCAGGGCCTGAAGGCTGGCTCTATCCCGTCCGTCGCCAATGATGAGCAGAGGCCGCCTCAACTGATTGAAGGCCCGCACCGCCAGATCAATCCGTTTGTAGGGGATGAGGCGGGAGACGATGAGAAAATACTTGTCGTGGTCAGCGCTGGGTCTATGTCTCTCCACATCAACGGGAGGATAGATGACCGTTGCCTCACGCCCGTAATGTTTTCTGATACGCCAGCGCACAGCGTGAGAGATGGCGATGAAGTGATCCACCCGATCGGCTGCGGCCCGGTCCCACAACCGCAAGTAGTTTAGGAACGGGGGCAAGATGGCTTTGATCAGTCCACCGATCCCCTCCCGTTGCACATATTGGTGATAGTTCCAGAGAAAGCGGGTCGTGGTCAGACAGTAGCAGATATGCAGGCTCTCTGGAGGGGTGATCACGCCGTGGCAGAAAGCACTTTTGTTGGAGATTACCAGGTCGTAGTTCGTCAGGTCGAACTGTTCAAAGGCCAGAGGGTAGAGGGGAAGGAAGGCCTGATGACGCCTTTTGATCAGGGGAAGCCTGTCCATGAAAGAAGTACGGATGTCCCAGGAGCGAAATTCCGGTGGCATCACCTTGGGCGAATAGATAGAGGTGTAGACAGGGGCCTGGGGATAGAGCTTCTTCAGGGCACTGATGACTCCTTCCGCCCCCCCAACCTGGTTCATCCAGTCATGAACAAGTGCTACTCTCACATGTACACTCCCTTTTTGGTGGTGACGTAAGTATATCAAAAAGGAGAGGAATAGACAAAATGATTAGCACCTTGACCAAGCAGGACGCCTGTCATATAATGACCACGCTTACTACCTTGCCAACTGTTACCCAAAGATATATTTGAAAGGAGGTTCTATTATGGCTCGCAGACCACGGCGCAGACCACGGGTGGAGAAGTTGCTCGAACATAGGAACATTTTGCCCGAGGTCCTGAGCGAGATCAAGCGCATAAGGAAAAGGAAAAAGAAGGAGGAAGACCAGATTGATGTCATCATCGAGATCCGACGGGGCCACACGCCCGAGCATGTTAAGGAAGAACTGACCAAACTGGACGTAGACCCCGATACTATCCGCTCCACAGACTATTACGTCTCCAGCGTTCTGACCACGGATCAGGTAGAGAAAATATCCGAGTGTGATTGTGTATTCAAGATTTGGCTGAACCGCAAAACTCGCGCCATGCTCGGGGAGTCGGTGGACACTATCAAGGCCAGACCTACCTGGAGTGTCTTTGGAGCCCGGGGGCAAGGTGTCAACTGGGCCATCCTGGACACGGGGATCAACAAGGATCATCCAGCTTTCAAAGATTTCGCACCTGACGATCCGAAAATCGTGCAGCAGTTTGATTTCAGCGGGGAGGGAATAGGGGACCAGAATGGACATGGTACCCACGTGGCAGGCATAGTGGCGGCCAACGACGAGGATTACAAGGGTGTAGCTCCCCTGGCCAAATTGTGGGACTTCAAAGTCTTGGACGCTGAAGGCTTTGGAAACCAGTTCAACGCCATACAGGCCATGGCTGAGATTCGAAAGATTAACGAGGAACGTCGGGAGATGGCTATCCATGGAGCCAATTTGAGCCTTGGCTGGGAGGTGGACGTGCGCAACTATGCCTGCGGGCATAGTCCTGTCTGCGTGGAGGCCAACCGGCTGGTGCACTCTGGGGTAGTGGTTTGTGCCGCAGCCAGCAACGATGGCTACAAGATGCTAAAGGTGGAGAACGAATTCGGCCAGGAAGAGCTGTATTCGACCTATATGGCCCTCGGCATCACCGATCCGGGAAATGCCAGCGAGGTCATCACCGTCGGCTCTACCCACAAACGGTATCCCCACCGCTACGGCATCTCTTATTTCTCCTCGCGTGGACCCACCGGGGACGGACGACTGAAACCAGATCTGGTGGCCCCGGGGGAGAGGATCGTCTCCTGCGGTCTGAGACGGGGCTATGTGGAGATGAGCGGCACCAGTATGGCTACACCGCATGTCTCAGGAGCTATCGCCTTGTTGTTGTCCATAAAGAGGGGACTTATCGGCCAACCGCAACAGGTGAAGGAACTGCTTCTGGCCAATTGCACCGACCTCGGTCGAGAGAGGTACTTCCAGGGGTACGGCCTGCTCGACATCTTTCGCACCATACAGGCTTTCTAGAGAATCTGCGACAGGAACAGCTTGGTCCGGTCGTGCTGAGGGCTGTCGAAAATCTGCTCGGGCGTGCCTTCCTCGACGATATTTCCTTCGTCGAACATCATCATGCGGTCGGCAACCTCTTTGGCGAAGCCCATCTCGTGGCTGACCACGATCATGGTCATGCCCGATGTGGCCAGTTCGCGCATGACGTCCAGCACCTCTTTGATCATCTCCGGATCCAGGGCCGAGGTCGGCTCGTCGAAGAGCATGATCTTGGGCTGCATGGCCAGGGCCCGGGCGATGGCCACCCGCTGCTGTTGGCCGCCAGACAGTTGGGCCGGATACTTGCGGGCCTGCTCCGGGATGCCCACCCGCTCCAGCAGCTCCATCGCCAGTTTCTCGGCCTTTTCCTTCGGCCACTTGCGAACCCAGATGGGCCCCAGGGTGATGTTCTGCAGCGCCGTCAGATGGGGAAAGAGGTTGAACGACTGAAAGACCATTCCAACTTCGCTGCGAATGGCCTCGATGTTCCGGATGTCGTTGGTCAGCTCAATGCCGTCCACGATGATCTCACCCCGTTGGTGATCCTCCAGCCGGTTGATGGTGCGAATGAAGGTTGATTTGCCCGACCCCGACGGCCCGAAGATGACGACCACCTCCCCCGTCTTGACCGTGGTGGTGATCCCACGCAGCACGTGAAAGTCACCGAACCACTTGTGCACGTCTCGACAGATGATGATATCGTCTACAGTTTCGCGCTTCTCACTAGTCATAAGGATCCTCCAGACGGTTGGCAACGGAGATTCGCGATTAGAGATTAGAGATT
>JBHIDP010000142.1:0-7075 GCA_046760185.1 Anaerolineae bacterium | reverse complement strand
GAAAGGAGTGAAACAAGATGACGGCAGAAACCATGTCCTTTGCCGAGCAGGAGAAAGTTCGAGGTCAACGCCTGGCCCACATCGTGCGCCACGCCTACGAGAATGCCCCCGGCGTACGGGCCAAACTGGAGGAGGCGGGCATCACCCCCGACCAGATCAAGAGCCTGGCTGACCTGAAGAAGATCCCGGTCACCAGCAAGGATGAGCTGGTGGAACTACAAAAGGCTAATCCGCCCTTCGGTGGATATCTGGCTGTTCCTTTGTCTGACCTCAAACGCATCTACTTCTCCCCGGGTCCCATCTACGACCCCCAGGGTGAAGAGGAGGCACGGGCCACAGCCGAGGCCATTGGGGCGGCAGGATTTGGATCTGGTGACATTGTGCTCAATACCTTCTCCTACCATCTGGTGCCGGCTGGCCTGATGATTGATGAGGCTCTGCAGGCGGTCGGCTGCACTGTCGTCCCCACGGGGGTGGGCAATACCGAGTTGCAGGTCAAGATGATGGCCGATTTGCGGGCGACGGGGTACGTGGGTACCCCCAGCTTCCTCATGACTCTGATCAAGAAGGCCGAGGAGATGGGGCTCGACTTCCGGAAAGTTTTTGCTCTGCGCAAGGCCCTCTTCACCGCTGAACCATACCCCCCCTCCTTGCGCAAACAGTTCGAGGAGGGGTACGGGCTGGAGACCGCTCAAGCCTATGGCACGGCTGACGTGGGTCTGGTGGCCTACGAGTGCCCCGAGGCCTCCGGCCTGCACTTCTCGGATGAGGTCATCCTGGAGATCGTTGATCCGGCCAGCGGGAAACGGCTCGGCCCGGGCGAGGCGGGCGAGGTGGTGGTCACTACCTTCAACGAGACCTATCCCCTCATCCGCTTTGGGACTGGCGACCTCTCCGCCTATACTGCTGAGCCCTGCCCTTGCGGTCGGACCTCCCCTCGACTGATCGCTATCATGGGCCGGGTGGGTGACGCCGTTAAGGTGCGTGGTATGTTCGTCCATCCCAATCAGCTTCGCGCGGCCGTCTCCCGCTTCCCTGAGGTGACCGCCTTTCAAGCCGTGATCACTCGCCCTGAGCATCGGGACCAGATGACCTTGAGGCTTGAGGTGACCGAGGGGACAGACCAGGAGAAGCTGCAAGAGGGACTGGGCAAGGCTGTGCGCGACCTGTGCCGTCTGGGGGCCGACAGGATCGAGTTTGTGGCCAAGGGGACAATCCCTGAAGACGCCAAGCCGATGGTAGATGAAAGGACGTGGGAGTAGCCTGACATGATCAATTTTGAACTGGGCGATGAACAGAAGGCCCTCCGTGACCTGACCAGGAGGTTTGCTCAGGAGGAGATCCTTCCTGTAGCGGCCGAATGTGACCAGAAGGGTGAGTTCCCCCTGGACGTGGCTCAGAAGGCCTTTGACATCGGTCTGATGAACGTCACCGTTCCGGAAGAGTATGGAGGGGGTGGGTTGGGTCACCTGGATGAGTGTATCGTGCGGGAGGAGATGGCTGCTGGTTGTGCTGGCATCTCGGCTACTCTGGGAATTAGTGGCCTGGCCGTCACACCCGTCATCCTGGCCGGCACGGAGGAGCAGAAGCAGCGCTTTTTGGCTCCCCTCTGCGCCGAGTTAAGTTTCGCCTCCTATTGTGTCACGGAACCTAGCGCCGGATCAGACGTGGCCGGTATCACCTCTACCGCTGAGTTGGTCGGTGACGAGTACGTCTTGAACGGAACAAAACGCTTCATCACTGGCGGCGGGCTGGCCAGTTGGTTCGTTGTGCTGACCTACACCGACAAGAGCCTGCGTCGCAACGGGATCAGTGCCTTTGTGGTGCCAGCCGATGCACCGGGCGTGACCGTGGCCAAAAAAGAGGATATGATGGGGCAACGGGCCTCTAACACAGCGGAGATTGTCTTTGAGAACGTGCGCGTCCCGAAGGCCAACCGGCTGGGACGGGAGGGTCAGGGCTTCAAGCTGGCCATGGAGACATTTGACATCACCCGGCCCTATGCCGCTGCCGGGGCGATCGGATTGGCCCGCTCGGCCATGGAGCATGCTTCCCGATACGCTCAGGAGAGATTCGCCTTTGGTCGGCCTATCGGTCAGTTCCAGGCCATTCAGTTCATGCTGGCCAACATGGCCATAGACATTGCCGCTGCCCGGTGGCTGACCTGGCATGCCGCCTGGCTCAGCGACCGGGACCTTCCTAACGCCATGGAGGCCTCCTACGCCAAGGCCCTTGCCGCCGATATGTGCATGCGGGTGACAACGGATGCAGTGCAGGTCTTTGGCGGCTATGGTTATTCCCGTGAGTACCCGGTGGAGAAGCTGATGCGTGATGCCAAGGTGATGCAGATCTACGAGGGGACATCAGAGATTCAACGTCTGATCATCGGCCGTCAGCTTCTGAAGAAATAGTAGAGTGGTCCTATAAATTGTCTGTCAAGTAATTGCCTATTGACTTTGCCTTTCTCCTGTGTTATAATCTTCACAAACCGCGGTGCATCCTGGAGGGCCTTGACTCTTCCTGACAGGTAACCAGCTTGGATAAGCAGTAGCAAGGAGCTAAATGGTTGAGAACAAATCGGACACGGAGATTCAACTGAAGATTGAGGATATCCATATGGCCTTCGGTGGGGTTACCGCGCTCCATGAGGTCAGTTTGGAGGTGCGAAAAGGGGAGATTTTTTCGCTTATAGGCCCCAATGGTGCCGGTAAGACGGTGCTGTTAAATTGCATCAGCGGGTTGTACAAACCGCAGAAGGGCAGGATTTCCTTCGAGGGGCAGGAGATCAGCAAGCTCAGGCCACACCAGCGTGCCCAGTTGGGCATATCCCGAACTTTTCAGAAGATAGAGCTTTTCAGCGGCATGACCGTTTTGGACAATATCAGGCTTGGCCGGCACATACACATGCGCACCGGGCTCTTGGATAGTGCGCTCTATTTCGGCCCGGCAGCCCGCCAGGAGATCGAGCACCGGGACTTTATAGAGAGGGAGATAATAGACCTGCTGGAGATAGAGCATATCAGAGACAAGATTGTGGGCATGCTGCCCTATGGCCTTCAGAAGAGGGTGGAGCTGGCGCGGGCTCTTGCCCTTAACCCCAAGATCGTGCTCTTGGATGAACCCATGGCAGGATTGAACCTGGAAGAGGTGGAGGACATGGCCCGGTTTATTCTGGATGTCAACGAGGAGGAGCGTTGGCAGGTAACCTGCCTTCTGGTGGAGCATGACATGGGGGTGGTCATGGATATCTCGGACCGGGTGGCCGTCCTGAACTTCGGCGAGAAGATCGCCGAGGGGCTCCCACAAGAAGTTCAGAACGACCCCCGCGTGATTGATGCCTATCTAGGAGAGGTAGAGGAGCTGTATGTCACCCGCCGCTAGGAGCGATAGAGCCGAAATCGAGATCACCAAGGATCTGACCTTGCCTAAGCTTTTGCTTCGGGCAGCCCAGAAATACGGTGACCATAAGGTGAGCATGCGGGAGAAGGAATTTGGTATCTGGCGGCCCATCACCTGGCAGGATTATCTGGAGAATGTGAAACAGTTGGCCCTGGGCTTCGTAGCCCTAGGCCTGGAGCGAGGGGACAAGGTGGCCATGATTGGTGACAACCGCCCGGAGGGGCTGTGGGCCGAGATGGCCACTTTGTGCGTTGGCGGCATAGGGGTTTGGATTTTCCAGGACTGCTTGATAGACGAGGTGCAGTACATCGTTGACCACTCTGACGCCAAATTCATGGTGGGGGAGGGACAGGAGGAGGTGGACAAGGCGCTGGCCGTAAGGGACCGGTGCCCCAAGCTGAAAAAGGTCATCTGGGATGACCCCAAGGGGATGCGGCACTATCAAGACCCCATGCTGATCAGTGTCAAAGAGGTGCAGAGGCTGGGACGGGAGTTGGAGAAGAAAGAGCCCGGTCTTTTCGAGGAACTGGTGGGGCAGGGCAAGGGTGATGACGTCTGTCTTCTCTTCTATACTTCTGGAACTACCGCCCTGCCTAAGGGGGCCCTGCTCACCCACTATAACATGCTCAAGATGGGCCAAAACCTGATGAGGGTTGATCCCTGCTATGAGAGTGACGACTTCGTCTCCTATCTCCCCTTCGCCTGGATCGGGGAGCAGATGATGTCCATCTCGTGCGGCCTTCAGGCTGGCTTCACCATCAACTTTCCCGAGGAACCGGAGACGGCCCAGGAGAACATTCGCGAGATTGGACCTCAAATGCTCTTTGCCCCACCTCGCGTCTACGAGCAAATGGTCCGTACCGTCCAGGTCAAGTATCTCGATTCCGACTTCCTCAAGAGGAAGGTTTACGAAGCGGCCATAGCCATCGGCTACCGCCTGGCCGATATGAAGTTCTCCAGGCAAAAGATTCCCTGGTGGTGGAAGGTGCTGGGATATTTGGCCTATCTCAGTTGCCACCGGACGTTGCAGGACCACCTGGGGCTTTCCAGAATCAGGAATGCTTATACCGGAGGCGCGGCTATGGGGCCGGACCATTTCCGTTTCTTCCATGCCATCGGGGTCAATCTTAAGCAGATCTATGGTCAAACGGAGATCGCTGGCATCTCCGTCCTTCACCGCGATGATGACATCAAGTTTGACACCGTGGGCAAGCCCATCCCCGAGACCGAAGTCAAGGTCACGCCCGAAGGTGAGATCATCTCCCGCAGCCCCTGCGTCTTCAAAGGGTACTACAAGATGTCTGAGGAGACGGCCAAGACCTTGCGGGATGGTTGGCTCTATTCTGGTGACACCGGCTTCATTGATGAAGACGGCCATCTGGTTGTCTTTGACCGCACCAAGGACATCATGATTCTCAGCGATGGCAAGAAGTTCGCACCCCAGTACCTGGAAAGCCGGTTGAAATTCAGCCCTTATCTACAGGATGCCTGGGTCATTGGGGATCAGAAACCCTATGTCACAGCCGTGATCTGCATCGCCTACAAGGTCACGGGGAAATGGGCCGAGGACAGAGGTATCCCCTACACCAGCTATCCCGAACTCTCCCAGAAACCAGAGGTCTACGACCTGATAGAGAAAGTCGTCAGACGGGTGAACAAGGGACTGCCCAAAGCGGCTCGAATCCGCAAGTTCGTGAACCTGTACAAGCAGTTTGATCCGGACGATGAGGAGCTGACCCGCACCCGGAAGCTCAGGAGAGCCTTTGTGACGGAACGGTACCAGGATATCGTGGAGGCCCTTTACAGCGACGTAGACAATGTGCACATGGACACCACCATCACCTATGAGGACGGGAGGGTTTCAGAGATCAAGACGGACCTTCACATCGCGGAGGTGCTGCCGGAGGAGCCCTGACGGAAAGTGTGAAGAAATGGAGGAGGCATTATGGAACTGTTTCTCCAGCTTTTGATCACCGGGGTGATGGTTGGTAGCATCTATGCTCTGGTGGCTCTTGGTTGGACCCTGATCTATAAATGCTCTGGCGTGCTTAACCTGGCTATGGGCGAGCTGACCCTGATCGGTGCCTATGTGTGCCTCACTTTCTACCACTGGGGCGTGCCTTTCCCTCTAGCCATAGTGGCTACTCTCATCGTGGGCTTCATCCTGGGGCTCCTGACCGAACGGTTCTTCCTGCGCTCTCTCATCGGAGAACCGGTGTTGACCGTGATTATGGTCACTGTCGGTCTCTCTTTCTTCTTCCGGGGTATTGTCGAGTTGATCTGGGGCACAGATACTCAGGTTTTTTCCCCTCCTATTTTCCCCTTGACCCCGATTGAGGTGGGCAATATCGTCATTGGTCAAGTCTACCTGTGGAGCTTCGTGGCTGCTCTCGCTTTGCTCGTTATCTTTGTGGCCTTCTTCCAGCTTACCAGGTGGGGACTCTCCATGCAGGCCACGGCTGATGACGAGATGGCCGCTCTCTCCCTGGGGGTGAGCGCCAAGTTCGTCTACGCCGTAGCCTGGGCCATCGCCTTCATGTCCGCGGGGGTGGGGGGCACCCTCCTGGGTAATATCAACGGTCTGAACATCTCGGTAGGTTACCTTGGACTTCTGGTTCTGCCTGCCGTCGTGCTGGGCGGACTAAACTCCGTCCCCGGTGCCATCGTGGGTGGTATCATAATTGGTATCTTGGAGAACCTGTCCGGCGGTTACCTGGATCAATTCACCCCGGGTGGAGTGAAAACGATAATGCCCTTCGCGGTCATGACCATTGTGCTTCTGTTTAAGCCCTATGGGCTGTGGGGTTGGGAACGGATCGAGAGGGTGTGAAGGGGAGAATTTAAACTATGCGTCTTCCTTGCGGCGTCTATCACGAGCATTATTATCAGGATCATGCCTGGTGGCAAACACGATTTGTCTGGCTGAGGATGGTTCTTCTCCTTTTTATCCTCTTGGTGATCATCCCCCGTTTTGGCGGCCTCTACCTGATCTCGATAGCCAATATGGTCGGGTATACCATCCTGGCCGCCATGGGTGTACAATTACTAATCGGGTACTGTGGGCAGATCACATTGGGTCATGCGGCCTTTATCGCCGTGGGTGGCTATGCCAGTGCTATAGCTATGCTTCAGTTCAACATCCCTTACCCGGTGAGTATCATCCTGGCTGCCATCTTCGCTGGGTTGTGGAGTGTCCTCTTCGGCCTCCCCTCGGCTAGGGTCAAGGGTTTCTACCTCATCATGACCACTATGGCTGCCCAGTTCATCACCGTGGACTTCGTCATTACCCAATACGTGAGCAAGATCGGGGGTAGGGGACACTACTTTTCGCTGCCCCCAGGTACGATCACGGTGGGTCCTTGGGTTATTGATTCGGAGCTAGAAGTCTACTACCTGATGGTTGTTTTGGTCCTTCTATGCACTGTTTTCATGGCCAACCTGATGAGGACCAGAATGGGTCGGGCCTGGATAGCCATCAGGGACAATGATATTGCGGCCGAGGTTCTAGGGGTTGACATCGTCCGCTACAAGCTCCTGGCCTTCTTCGTGGCCGGTGTCTTGGCCGGTATTGCTGGCGCTTTCTGGATCACCTCCCTCTACTTCGTCAGTCCTGAACACTTCATGTGGACCCTGTCCCTGGAGTTGGTGGGGGTGATCCTCATCGGCGGCGTGGGAA
>JBHIDP010000141.1:0-7093 GCA_046760185.1 Anaerolineae bacterium | reverse complement strand
GTTAGAGCCTATCCGAAAAGTCAGCGGAGGCGGCTCCCATGCCGCCTGTCCTGAGCCCAGCCGAAGGGCCAGGTTGCCGGGCGTGGGAGCCCTGCCTGCTATTTTTCGGATAGGTTGTTAGTGAACCTTTTGTTTCCTGGTTTGTGTATACTACTGAGGGGAGCGCACAGGACATTTTGGGTCCGGAACGCTTTCATTTAGCGGGTGTTTTTGACATCTGTTCAGACGTATGTTAATATTTTTATGTTAGTGGTTGTCCTTTGTACAGTTTTGGGATGAGGTGGGCAATGTTTGATGCTGAATTGAGAAGAAAAGTTCTGAGCGTAGTATTGATATTGCTGGTCAGCTTTTCCAGCCTGGCCTGTATCTCTACTATCTGCTCTCTGATAGGGCTTGGCCCTGAGGAGACCCCTTCGGCAGCCACACCTACCGTGCCAGCCGAGGTAGAAGCTACTCCCACGACTGAGGCGCCGCCACCCCCACGGCGCGACGAGTTGATTCTGCCCGGCATAGACGATCCTCCTACCTTGGACCCTCACATCACGCAGGATGCCACCTCCGCCGAATTCATTGTGGAAATCTTCGGCGGCCTGGTGACAATAGACAAGGACTTGAACATCATTCCTGACCTGGCTGAAGATTGGGACGTAAGCGCTGACAGGACTGTCTACACCTTTCACCTGCGCCGGGACGCCAAGTTCCATGATGGCAAAGCGGTCACTGCCCAGGATTTCAAGTACTCCTTCGAACGGGCGGCCGATCCGGTTACGGAGTCAGTGGTGGCTGACACCTATCTGGGGGACATAGTAGGGGCGAGGGACAAACTGAGCGGACGGGCCAGAGAGGTTTCTGGGGTGAAAGTCATAGATGACTACACATTGGAAATCACCATAGACAGTCCAAAGCCCTATTTCCTGGCCAAGCTCACCTACCCCACAGCCTTCGTCGTGGACAAAGAGAATGTGGAACGCGGGGGACGGACCTGGACTGATAACCCCAACGGCACGGGCCCCTTCAAACTGGCCGAATATGAGATAGGCGAACGGATTGTGTTGGAGCGGAACGATCTCTTCTACGGTCAGAAGCCAGGTGTCAAACGAGTGGTCTACACCCTGACCGGTGGTTCGGCTATGACCAGATATGAGAATGGTGAGCTGGATGCTACCTTTGTGACCATCATTGACATTGACCGTGTCCTCGACCCCACCAACCCCCTTAACAAGGAACTGACCATCACCCCCAGTTTCAGCATCACCTACATAGGGCTCAACACACAGACACCCCCTTTCGACGATGTGAAAGTGCGTCAAGCTTTCAACATGGCTGTTGACAAAGAGATAATTGCCGAGGTGGTGCTCCTGAAGATGGCAGAAGCGGCTTATGGCATCCTGCCGCCAGGGTTTCCCGGCTACAACCCGGATTTGAAGGGGCTACCTTTCGATCCCGATCGAGCCAAAGAGTTGATAGCTGAGTCCAAATACGGTGGCATTAAGGGTTTGCCTGAAATCACCCTCAATATCAGTGGGGCAGGGGGAACAGCAGGGCCAGTCACCACTGCCATCGCTGAGATGTTCAAGGACAGTCTGGGCATTGAGGTGGCTATTGAACAGGTAGAATTTGCCACGTTCCTCAGCGACATCAACCAACGTCCCAACCCATATCAGATGTATTCCATCGGTTGGATAGCCGACTACCCTGATCCCCAGGACTTCCTCGATATCCTCTTCCACAGCGATAGCCTGGACAACCGCACCGGTTATTCCAATCCGGAAGTAGATCGCTTATTGGAACAGGCAAGGGTGGAGTACGATCAGGAGAAGCGCTTCAAGCTCTATCAGCAGGCTGAAGAGATTATCGTTCAGGATGCAGCCTGGATCCCACTCTTTTTTGGCCGGGAGTACTGGCTGACCAAGCCCTATGTGAAAGGGATGATATACCCGCCGATGGTCATCCCGCGTCTGAAGTACGTTTCCATCGGCGAATAGCGTGGAACGAGGCGAACGTTTAGATGATCGCCTATATCGTCCAGCGCCTTTTGTGGCTGCCAGTGCTGTTGCTAGCTGTGACCCTGGTCACCCTGGCTTTGGGCCTGTATGGCCCCGGTGACCCTGTAGAAGTTTTGATGGGGCAGCACCGCAACCCGGAAGTGGTGGCCCGAATCAAGCGGGAACGGGGTCTGGATCAACCCTTTCCTGTGCAGTTTGCCAACTATGTCCGGCGAGCACTGCATGGTGATTTCGGTGAATCTTTTAAGTACAGGGGGCGGCCAGTCGGAGAACTGATTGCCAAGCGCCTGTGGGTCACAATCCAACTGAACCTGGTGGCTGTCACCTTCGGCATCGTCGTCGGCATCCCTCTGGGGATAATGGCCGCTCTGAAGCGGAACACTTGGCTGGATCACCTGACCGTGGCCGGGGCCGTGGCCGGAATCGCCGTGCCGGTCATTGCCATCTCCCCCATCCTGCTATACATTTTTGCCCGGCAATTGCGTGTCCTCCCTCCTGGAGGTTGGGGGGGCGTTTTCAGTACCAAGATTATCTTACCGGCCTTTGTGTTGAGCCTCGGTCCCCTGGCCATACTGACCCGCCAGACTCGGGTTGGCCTCATCGAGGTCATGCAGCAGGACTACATCCGTACCGCCCGCGCCAAGGGATTGCTGGAGCGAATGGTTATCCTCCGCCATGCCCTTCGCGCTGCCCTTATCCCCATCCTGACCATTGTGGGCCTGATGTTGGGCAGCCTGGTGGGCGGCAGTCTGTTCACCGAGATCATCTTTGGCATCCCGGGCATAGGCCGCCTGGGGTTCGAGGCTTTCTCCTCGCGTGACTACCCGGTCATCATGGCCTTAACCCTTATTGTGGCCATTTCCTATGTTATTGCCAACCTTTTGGTTGACGTGCTCTATCGCTTCGTTGACCCCCGTATTCGCTATGGATAAAGAGAGACAATATCCAGCTTGAGATATGACAGGGCAAGAAGCTACTCTTCGACAGAGGAGCATAGCAGTTGACGAAGGCCCGGCCAGGGAAATGCCCAGCCCCTGGTTGGATTTTCTGCGTCGTTTCAGTCGAAACAAACCGGCCCTGGCCGGTCTGGGCGTGGTTCTCCTGATGTTCTTCACCGGGGTCTTTGCTCCCTGGCTGGCCCCTTATTCGCACACCGATCAGAACTTACGTGCTGTGAATCAACCGCCCAGTCTGGCCCATCCTCTCGGCACCGACGAATTGGGCCGCGATCTTCTGAGCCGTATCATCTGGGGGGCGCGTACGGCGCTGATCGTTTCGGTCATGGTCATCTCTATCAACCTGACGATGGGTCTGCTTACGGGCTCAGTGGCTGGCTATTTCGGTGGCTGGGTGGATACCTTGTTCATGCGTTTCGCCGATTTCCTGTTCGGGTTTCCCGATATCCTTCTGGTCCTCTTCATTGTGGCCACCACCAAGTCCCGCATCACCGCCTGGGTGAAGAGTTGGGAGGGGTTGGTGGGGTTGGAAGGGTTGGCCCGCTCTGGCTTCGTGGATTTCTTTGTTGTTGTCTTGGCTCTTGGCTTCGTGGGCTGGCCTGGCATGGCCCGCCTCGTACGCGGCCAGTTTCTACACCTGAAGGAGAGGGAGTTTGTTGAGGCTGCTCGGGCCACCGGCGCCACTCATTGGCAGATCATCAGGCGGCATCTCTTGCCCAATGCTATCCCCCCAGTCATTGTCGCTGTCTCCCTCGGTATGGGGGGCGTGGTCGTGGCCGAGGCGGGGTTGAGCTTCATTGGGATCGGTATCCAACCTCCCAACGCCAGTTGGGGTACCACCCTGCTTGACAACTATCTGTTCTGGCGTACCAGGCCCTTTATGATCATCGTTCCCAGCCTGGTGTTGGCTACTGTTGCTTTCTCCTTCAACTTTCTTGGCGACGGCCTCAACGAGGCGCTGAACCCTCAGTTGCGTTAGCATTATTATTATCCAAAAGTCGAAAATCTCAATGGAGGAGAGGTCTATGGGAGCATTGTTGGACGTTAAGGGGTTAGAGACCAGGTTCTTCACCCAGGATGGGGTGGTCCACGCCGTGAACGGTGTGTACTTTCATGTAGGCGAAGGGGAAACCCTGGGCATCGTGGGTGAGAGCGGCTGCGGCAAGAGCGTGTCGGTCCTGTCCGTCATGCGCCTTATCCCCCAACCACCAGGCAAGATCACCGGCGGGGAAGTATTCTTCCAGGACCGCAATCTCCTGAAAGTAAGCGATGAAGAGATCAGGCAGGTGAGAGGGAACAAGATCACCATGATCTTCCAGGACCCGATGACTTCCCTCAACCCGGTGCTCACCATCAATCAGCAGATCAGCGAGGCACTGGAATTGCATCTGGGCATGAGCAAGCAGGAGGCCAGGAAGGAGGGTATCAGGCTCCTGGACATGGTCGGCATCCCTGAAGCCGCTGACCGCATTGATGACTACCCTCACCAGTTCAGCGGCGGGATGCGACAAAGAGCCATGATCGCAATGGCCCTCTCCTGCAACCCCCAGTTGCTTATCGCCGACGAGCCTACCACCGCCCTGGATGTGACTATCCAGGCTCAGATCATAGAGATCGTCAAGAGGCTGAGGGACAGATATGGCATGGCCGTCATCTGGATCACTCACGACCTGGGAGTGATTGCCGGCATAGCTGATCGTATCGTGGTTATGTATGCCGGTTTCATTGTCGAATCTGCCCCGGTCAAGGAGGTGTTTGGTGACCCCCGTCACCCTTACACTTTGGGCCTGCTAAGCTCCATCCCCCGCCTGGACGAGACGGTCAAAGAGAAGCTGACACCTATCCATGGACTGCCTCCGGATATGATTGACCTGGAACCAGGTTGTCCTTTCTATCCCCGCTGTGTCTATCGCCTTGATCGTTGTAAAGATGAGAACCCCGGTTTGGAGCCTGTGGCCCCCAGGCATAAAATAGCCTGTTGGGTTGATGTAAAGACAAGGAGGCCCAGATAATGGCGGAAGAGATGGTCACCCGGAACAATATTCTGCTTGAAGTCAAGAACCTAAAGATGTATTTTCCTATCACCCGGGGCATCGTCCTTCAGCGAAAGGTGGGGGACATCAAGGCTGTGGATGACATCACCTTCTTCATTCGCCGTGGGGAGACCCTGGGGTTGGTGGGAGAGAGCGGCTGTGGCAAATCCACCACAGGGCGGGCTATCCTCCAGCTCTACCGCCCCACCGCCGGAGATGTCTATTTCGAGGGACAGAATCTGGTTGAGATGAAAGGGGAGACTCTGCGCCGTATGCGACGCAAGATGCAGATGATCTTCCAGGACCCTTATGCCTCCCTGAATCCACGCATGACCGTCGGTAGCATTATCGGCGAGCCCCTTGAGGTACATGGCATTGTCAAGGGGAGGGAGAAGAGGGAGCGGGTTCAGGAGTTGCTGCAAGTGGTGGGTCTGAACCCCTACTTTATCAATCGTTACCCCCACGAGTTTAGCGGTGGGCAGCGCCAGCGCATTGGGGTGGCTCGGGCCCTGGCTGTCAACCCCTCCTTCATAGTTTGCGATGAGCCAATTTCCGCTCTGGATGTCTCCATTCAGGCTCAGATCATCAACCTGCTGGAGGAACTGCAGGCGGAGTTTAACCTGACCTATCTCTTCATCGCCCATGACCTATCGGTGGTACGCCACATCAGCGACCGGGTAGCCGTCATGTACCTGGGCAAGCTTGTGGAGCTGACCGATAGGCAGTCACTGTACGAGGAACCCTTACATCCCTACACCCAGGCTCTCCTTTCGGCAGTGCCTATTCCTGATCCGGTGGTGGAGGAGAAGAGGGAGCGAATCATCCTGACCGGGGACGTGCCCAGCCCGGCCAATCCACCAAGCGGCTGCAACTTTCACACCCGTTGCCCGGTGGTGATCGAGGGTGTATGCGAGAAACACGAGCCAGGTTTCAAGGATGCAGGGCGTGAGCATTGGGTTGCCTGTTTCCGCGTCCATCCCTATGAGGGATTAGAGACCTCTTATTAGGGATTAGAGACCTGGGGATTGACATGATGACCCTTCTGGCTTATAATGTCTATCAACGATCAAATTCTAGTCGTTGACAAACTGGCAGATGACATGATCGTCGGGGCCCACACCATGCAGGGCTGGCGCATCAAGCTGGACCTGGAAAAAGAAGAGGTGATCATGGACCCCAGCGCGGCGCGCTTGCGGCTGTGATCCGTGCATTTGGTGGGAGGTAAAACCTTGAGTGTGATCACCGCACCCCCAGAAATCAAATTGATTACCGGCGAGGAATTGCTGGCCATGGGTGACATCGGTCCGTGCGAACTCATTGATGGGAGGATTGTCCCCATGGCACCAACCGGCGGCGAACACGGCATTTTAGAATCTGAGCTTGCTCGACACCTAGGCAATTTCGTCGCAGACCGTGACCTCGGCTGGGTGATGGTAGGCGAAGTGGGGCTCTACACGCGTCGGGACCCCGACCGGGTTCGAGGGGCGGATGTGGTTTTCATCTCGAAGGCACGTCTGCCCGAGCTCCCCAAAGGATTCCTGGAGGCAGCCCCGGAATTGGTGGTCGAGATCATGTCGCCCGACGATCGCTGGCAGGATGTACAGCAAAAACTGAAAGAGTATTTCTCCATCGGCGTGCAATGGGTGTGGATCGTAGAGCCGGAGAATCGCGCCGTGTTGGTTTACCGTTCCCGCACCGAGATGCAGGAATTCGGCGAAGGAGATACGGTGAACGGAGAGGGCGTGTTGGAGGGTTTCAGGCTGCCGGTGGCAAGCCTGCTTACGGAGTGACTCAGTGTGATGTAGGTAGATAGTTTTCTGTGAAAGTTTGCGAGTGAGAAAGGGGGTGAGGCCAGGAGGAAATAGACAATGTTCATAATCGGGAGTTGGCTATAGAAATGAGTCTGGCTAAAATCTGTGGAGGAGTGGAGCCTTCAGGCGGATAAAACCGGCTCACCTGTCCTGGCGCACAGGTGCCAGGGAAAGCCTCGACTCCGATAAGTTTTGGCCACGCTCTATAGAAATCCAAAAGGAGGAAAACTGAGATGAAAAAGATCGTTATACTGTTTCTCGTCCTGGTGGCGCTGAGCCTGATCGCC
>JBHIDP010000140.1:0-7112 GCA_046760185.1 Anaerolineae bacterium | reverse complement strand
TCATTTGGTGCTGTGGAAGGTAGTAGCGACTTCAGTCGCTTGGAACGACTAAAGTCGTCACTACCACAAGTTTTGGCCGCACTGATTCATTTGGTGCAACGGAAGCCCAGATCGTCATTCCTGGCGTCCGTGCTGGTGGCACTGCGATTGGAGCCTCGCAGAAGATCATTAGTGCTGAACCAGGCCCCGCCTCGCGTTACCTTGAACTGCTCACCGTAGTACTCTGAGGTAGAGGTGCTGCCCGGGTAGGCGTCGTACCAGTCGGAAGTCCACTCCCAGACATTGCCGGCCATATCCATCACGCCGTAGGGACTGGCGCCCTCGGGGAAGCTCCCCACCACGGTCGTGCCTCGGTAGCCTCCCTCCCTGCTGTTGGCCTTGGCTGGGTCCCAGCTCTTTCCCCAGGGATAGACAAGGCTCTCGCTTCCACGGGCGGCCTTCTCCCATTCCGCTTCGGTGGGCAACCTCTTTCCGGCCCACTGGCAATAGGCCACGGCATCATCCCATGTGACTTTGACCACCGGATGTCTGTCCTTGTCCACGGCATAGGTCCGCCAACTGTCGCCCTCGCCTGCCTGCTCGGCACCAGTTACGTAGCCCGTCTCCTCGACGAATTTAGCGAACTGCTCGTTGGTCACTTCGTATTTGTCAATCTTGAACTCATCCACGAAGACGGTGTGGGCTGGCCGCTCATCATCATCCCCGGCCTCACTCCCCATAGTGAACTCGCCGGCAGGGATGGTGATCATCTCCACCTCTTCCGCCGGCAAAGGGCTGGGGGTCGGAGGGGGTGGTACCGGTGTATCGGTAGGCAGTACTTCGATGGGGGTGGGGGTCTCTTCGCCCGCCCCGGGTGTAGCCGTGCCTGGAGTTTCAGAGACAGGTTGGGTCGGTGGCGGGCCACCACCACAGTTGATCACCAGGAGGGAAAGAGCAATCAGCCACACCAACAGTAACGTTCCTTTCATCTCACTTCCTTCTCCTTGTCAATCCCCCGGCACGATCATGACCTTGATCGCCGCCATCACCCGGGGACCTAGCGTTCAATTCACATCAATCTCACTCAGCTTGACCGGGCGATTCTCCGCATACGACTTCCTGGCAGCATATCCCATCACCACCGGAATCCGACCGTCCATCCCGCTGACGGGCGGTGGCTTGTCCTCTTGAATGCACTCAATGAACGCCTGCATCTCCGCGATGTAGGAGTCGGTGTACCGCTCTATGAAGAAGAACAAGGGCAACGAAGACTGAACGCCATCGGCTGTGCTCCACTCCGCCGTATCGGGCTTATTGTTAGAAACGACGACCATCCCTTCGGCGCCAAAGACCTCCACGCGCTGATCGTAGCCGTACACGGCTTTGCGGCTGTTGTCAATGGTGCCAAAGGCCCCGTTGGCATAGCGTAGGGTGATGACCGTCGTGTCAATGTCGCCCACCTTGCCGATCTCAGGGTCCACCATCACCCCGCCGACGGCGTACAGTTCGCTCACCTCGTCGTTGATCAGATAGCGAGCCATATCGAAGTCGTGGATGGTCATGTCCAGGAAGATGCCCCCGGAGACCTTGACGTACTCGATAGGGGGCGGCTCCGGGTCACGGCTGATGATGCGCACCATATGGGGTATGCCGATCTTGCCCGCAGCCACGAGGTCGCGCACCCGTTGGAAGTTGGGATCGAAGCGGCGATTGAAGCCCACCTGCAGCTTGACCCCCGCCTCATCCACGGCTGCCAGCACCTGGTCAATCCGGGCCAGGTCTAGGTCGAGCGGCTTCTCACAGAAGATGTGCTTGCCAGCCGCGGCAGTTTCCATGACGATCTGAGCGTGGGTGTCGGTGCTGCTGCAGATCACCACCGCGTCTATGTCGGGATTGTCCAGGATTCGGCGATAGTCCTTGAAGGCAGAAGGAATCTGGCAATCGGCCGCGCACTTTTCGGCAGCTTCTACCAAGATATCCGCCACGGCCAGGAGGTTGGCATGGGGAATGTGAAAAGCCAGGTGTTGCGCGTGCAGCTTCCCTATGCGGCCAGCGCCGATGAGACCGATATTTGCCTTAGACATGTTCGCTTCCTTCTTCCAATAAGAAACTAGGATGGGCGTTGGAGGAGCCACTTGTGTCTTCTGGCGCGACGCTGCTTGATAGTGGTGACGAGGGTCACAATGATCTCGTCGCACAGAGCGATGCGGTGCCGGACCACTTCAGCGGTGAGCAACCTGCGCGCCTTGTAGTACCAGCTTCGAGTCTCGCGAGCAGAGCCCAGGGCATAGCGCAAAAACTGAATGTACTCCCCGCCTTCGATGCCACGACCAAAGCCCTCGTCAATGTTAGCGCTGATCGAGCCGGCGCTATCAATCAGTTGCTCCGCCAGTTTGCTGCCTTGTGCATCTTTCAGCAGCCTGTTCGTGTCTTCCCACGTTAGGTCGTAGAGGAGTAGCGCCTTCGGATACGCTTCGAACTTCCAGATCGGATCGTTCTTCAAACTATCCGGCACCTGCGCCAGTCACTCCTCATACTTCACCCTCCTCCCTCCCTTCTAATCTCTAATCTCTAATTTCTACTTTCACATCTTCACCATGATCTTGCCATCCTCCCTGGTCACGGAGCGGGCGATGGCATCTACCACTTCGTCCAGACTGTAGCGGGAAGTGATGATCTTGGTCATGTCAATGAGGCCTGAGGCCATCATACGGATTACGCTGAGAAAGATGCCGTGGCCCGAATGTCCCTGGGAGCCAAAGAGCTGCCCTCGCCGCACCTGAAAGGTCTCCAGATACAGAGGCACCCGCTCGGCTGCTCGTCCCACCTGGACGATCTTACCATTGATGGCCAGGGAACTCTCCATCTCGGGCACGGTTTGGGTTGGGGCCCCCGCTGCCTCCACGTGTAGATCAGCCCCCTGCCCGTTGGTCAATTCCAGGACTTTCTCCCTGGGACTAACCTCCTGGGGATCGAAGACATGGTCGGCCCCCATCTTCCCGGCCAGTTCCCTTCTGGGGGCGGAGATCTCGAAGGCAATGACCTTGGCCGCCCCCGATGCTTTGCATAGGGCGATAGCGGCCAGGCCGATCGGTCCCGTCCCGTGGATGGCTACGTAAGCTCCCGGCCGGAAGCCTCCCGCGCGCTCGAAAATGGTGTTGTAGGCTACGCTGGTGGGCTCCACCAGGGCGCCGGCCTCATATGCCTTGTCCTCGCTTCCGTAGCGCTCCTTCAAGGCATCAATCTTCCAGCAATATTTGGCCCCGATGGCGATCTGTTCGGCGAAGGCACCGGGGATAGTGAACCCTATCTCCTCCAGGTTCCGGCAGTGGTTCGGAAAGCCGTTGCGACACGGAGTGCAGTGACCACACCAGATCATCTCCTCGGCCGTAACCATGTCGCCCGGCTTCAGGTCGGTGACAGCGCTTCCCACCTCCTCCACCATACCGGAGAACTCATGTCCCAGGATGGTAGGGAACTTGGTCAATCCGGGGTAGAGGATATATTTTTCCTCGTCAGTTTCGTAGAAGTGTATATCGGAGCCACACACACCACAGGCTTTCACTTTGATCAGTACCTGATCGGGCCCAACCTGGGGCTTGGTGGCTTCTTTCACCTCGAGCTCGGGGTAGCGCCACACGCTGCTGCCGGTTATGGCCTTACTGGTGGTGCGCTCGAAGTCCGACAGCTCATACCCCTCACGAGGTTCCCATTTAGCATTCAGGATCAAACCCTTCATGCTTTCCCTCCCAGTCAATGATGAACCGAGGCAAGTAGGCCAGAGGCTAGCCCCTCCTCCCTGCGCAGAGGGCATCTAAAAACATCACTATTGTATTGCTCTCTGGCTTATTTGTCAAGGTCGAATCAAGCCACCCTGCTTCTTCAACAAACCAGCGTTTCTCGCACCTCTGAGGGGAAACCCACTGCGGGAGGTGTCATAACTGGCCCAGACAGTTGAAGCCGTTTCCAGGCTTCGTACTTGGGTCAACTCTTTGACACCAGAAGATGGATGGGTTAGAATATACCAAACGGTTGGTAGATTGACGTGAAGCTAGATTGTGGTCTCGGACGTGGTTGAGCCGAGAACCTAACCCTACCAAACAGAGAGGAGGAAGATTGTGAGCTACTTTGAGCCCAAGCCGACAGAGTCCTTTGACTTCAAGGACATCATCTACCAGAAGAAGGACTGGGTGGCCACGGTCACCATCAACCGCCCCCAGGTCTACAATGCCTACAGCACCCTGGCCTTGCAGGAAATGATTCAGGCTTTCCAGGATGCTTCGTGGGATGACAGCATCGCCGTCGTCATCCTCACCGGGGCTGGTGACCGAGCCTTCTGCACCGGCGGCGATGTCAAGGAGTACGCCGACGAGTACACTGTCAAACCCCGCGACTACTGGAAGTGGATGGGGCTCTTTGTGCAATGCCACGACATGTTGCGGAACATCGGCAAGCCAACCATCGCCCGACTCAACGGTATCGTGGCCGGAGGGGGCAACGAGTTCAACATGTCCTGTGACCTGGCCATCATCGCTCAGCACGCTTACATCCGTCAGGTTGGGACGCGGGTGGGAAGCGTGGCCTGTGGTGGTGCCACTCAGTGGCTGCCCATCATGGTCGGTGACCGACGGGCGCGGGAGATCCTCTACCTTTGTGAGGAGGTCTACCCCTACCAGGCTCTGGACTGGGGTTTGGTCAATGAGGTCGTACCCTCCATCAAGGGGCCTGACGGTCAGTATCTCGACTTGAGGGAACCGGCGGAGGTGAAGGCCGCCCTGAAAGACAAGGCCAACAGCGTAGACTTCGAAGCCTTGGACGCAGCCGTGGCACGATGGGCGGACAAGCTCATCAACAAGTTCTCGGAGTGTATGCGCTACACCAAGCAGCAGGTAAATTTCTGGAAGGACTTAGCCTGGCATTCGACCATCGGACACGCCAAGGATTGGTTGTCCCTGCACTACACCTGCTACGAGCCCTGGGAAGGGATGAGGGCCTTCGTGGAGAAGCGTCCCCCTGAGTACCTGAAGCTCCGTGAACTGGCTGCTGCTGGAAAATCGAGCGAATTCGTCTGGGGCCCATACGTCCAGGACTGTCCTGCTTGCGGCGCCAAAGGGCTGCCTGCCGAGTTCGAATACTGTGGCCAATGCGGGGCCCAGTTGGAGGCTGAGTGAGAGGGTGATACAAACAATGAGTTTCAAGAACATCCTTTGGGAAAAGGAAGGGGCTGTCGCTAAACTGACCATTGCCCGTCCACCTCTCAACATCCTGGACATTGCCACCATGAAGGAGATTGACTCGGTGCTGGCCAGCCTGGAGGGGGATGCGGAGACCAAGGTGCTGGTCCTCACCGGCGAGGGCAAGGCTTTCTCGGCCGGGGTTGATGTAGCCGATCACACCGAGGAGAAGGTGGATGAGATGATGACCGTCTTCCACCGCATCTGTCGGCGGCTCTTCTCCCTTGGCATGCCCACGGTGGCGGTTCTCAACGGGATGGCCTTGGGCGGCGGCTGTGAGCTGGCGGTCTGCTGTGATCTGGTCATCGCCTCGGAGAAAGCCAGAATTGGCCAGCCGGAGATCACGGTTGGGGTTTTTCCCCCCGTGGCCGCAGTCGTCTTCCCCCGTCTGCTGGGACGGTTCAAGACCCTGGAACTGCTGTTGACCGGGGAGGCCGTTGAGGCACGGGAGGCTGAACGGATCGGCCTTATAAGTAAGGCTGTGCCCCACGACCAGTTGCAGACGGCCACCGATGAGCTGGTAGGGAAGCTGACGGGTATGAGCGGCGTCCTGTTACGTCTGACCAAGCAAGCCGTCTATCAGGGTCTGGACCTGAGTTTCGATGCTGCCCTGGACGGAAGCGAGAGGATCTATCTCGAAGAACTGATGAAGACCGAGGATGTGCACGAGGGGCTCCAGGCCTTCATGGAGAAGAGACCACCGGTTTGGAAGGATCGCTAGCCGGAAGTAGCCTCCTGTCTCCCAAGTGCCGTCGAATCACAGGCCGGATTATGTCACAAGGAGGTAACATAAGATGAAAGCGGCCGTTTTCTATGGACCAAACCAGCCTTTGAAGATAGAGGAAGTCCCTGTACCTGAGATCGGTACGGACGAGATACTGGTGAAGGTAGCCGCCTGCGGTCTCTGTCACACAGACCTTCACTACATTGACCACGGTGTGCCAACCTTCAAGAAGCCTCCCCTCATCCTGGGACACGAGATATCGGGGACGGTGGCCCAGGTGGGTGCCGACGTGACCAAATTTAAGGAAGGAGACCGTGTCCTTCTGCCGACGGTCTTGACCTGTGGCACCTGCGCAGCTTGCCGGACCGGGCGCGAGAACATCTGTGACAGCACCATCATGCTGGGCAACAACGTGGACGGCGGGTATGCCGAATACATCAAAGTCCCGGCCAGGGATACTTTTCACCTGCCGCAGGAGATACCTTTGATCGAGGGGAGCATCATCGCTGATGCCGTCACCACCCCCTTTCATGCAGTGAAGAACCGTGCTCAGGTCAGGCCCGGCGACAGGGTGGTGGTCTTCGGCTGCGGTGGGGTAGGGCTCAACGTGGTGCAGATTGCGGCCGCTGTGGGCGGGCTGGTGATCGCCGTGGACCTGATGGATGAGAAACTGGAGTGGGCTCGGAAAATGGGGGCCGTTCACGTTATCAACCCCGCCAAAGTGGAGAAGATACACAAGGAGGTGCGGAAGCTGACGGACGGCGGGGCTGACATCGCCATCGAGGCTATTGGCAACCCCAGGACTATGGAGCAGGCTTTCGCCTGCCTACGCAATGGCGGGCGGCTGGTCATCGTGGGGTATACCCATGAGAGCATGGCCCTCAACGCCGGTCGCACCATGTACCGCGAGATGGAGGTCGTAGGTTCCCTGGGCTGTCGGCCGGTGGACTACCCCAGAGCTTTGGAGTTGGTGCGTCAGGGCAAGATAAAGGTGACGGAGTTGGTCACCCATCGCTTCTCCCTGGATCAGATCAACGAGGGCCTGGATACCTTGCGGGAGGGTAAGGCCCTTCGCTCAGTAGTGACCCCTTAGAGCTTGCTGAGAGCCTTGCATAAATCAGTTAAGAGGGATCAGGAAAGCCTTCCCCTGCTGCCAAGGGGCGTCCCCGCCCCGC
>JBHIDP010000139.1:0-7117 GCA_046760185.1 Anaerolineae bacterium | reverse complement strand
GCCACCAGGCCCAGTCCGAGCCAGGGAAGCAGTCCAAATAGAGTAACCATTTTTCACATTCCTCCTTCCTGTTTTCGCTGTCGGATTATACTTGCCGCGCTCTCACCTTCATCATTGGGGTCTGGTTAAAAAATGATTCGGGAGTAGTGGCGACTTTAGTCGCTCCTCGATGGCTGAAGCCATCACCACAAGCCATTTTAGCCACACCTTGATCATTGCCAGCTTCTGAGAAAGGCGATGACGTCGGCGATCTCCTGCTCGGTCAGCCGGTCCTTAAAGGCCACCATGGCTGTGCCAGGGATGCCCTCGCGGACGGTGGCGCGGAGGAAGTCATCCCCCTTGGCCAACAGCTCTGCCCGGTTGAGGGCAGGCCCGATGGCGGTTCCCTCTCCGTCGGAGCCATGGCAGGCTGCACAAGTGCTGGCGTAGACCTGAGCCCCATTGGCCGCATCACCCTCTCCCGGCCGGGGTCGCACCTTCGGCTGCCAGGTACGCATGAAGGCAATGACGTCATCAATGTCCTGGGCGCTCATGCGGGTCCCAAAGTCAATCATGGCTGTACCAGGGATGCCCTCACGGGTGATGGTGCGCAGGAAATCGTCCTCCTTGGTCAACACGTCCGTCAGGTTCAAGGGGGGCCCCAAATCGCCCCCTTGGCCATTGGAGCCATGACAGGGAGCGCAGTTGCCAGTGTACAGGGTGGCTCCCCGGGCCGGATCCCCTTCTCCCGGTGCTGCTGGCGGCCTTGGTTCCCAGGTGCGCATGAAGGCGATGACATCCTCGATCTCTTGAGCGGTCAGCCGCCTCTTGAAATCAATCATGGACGTGCCGGGGATGCCCTCGCTGATGATGGTGCGCAGGAAATCATCGTCCTTGGCCAGCACACCCGCGCGGTTAATGGGGGGGCCAAGGTTCGTTCCATCCCCACCGGGACCGTGACAGGCGGCGCACCAGTTGGAGAAGAGCGCAGCGCCGTTGACTGGATCGGCCTCCCGGGGCGGAGCCACCACCTCCTCGGCAGGGGCCTCCTCCGGTGTAGGGGTGGCCTCGGGCCTGACCCCCTCCGGTTGGGGACCTTGCCAGTTCATGATGAACTGCACCAGATCCTCGATCTGATCGCCGCGTAGAGGGCCACCATAGTCATCAGCCCAGGCAGGCATGCCAAACTTCGTGTGGCCAGCCGCGGTGGTCAGATACAGGTAATCGTGGAGAGTGCCGTAGAACTGAATGTCAGCACGCCCCGCCCACAGGTCCTCGACGTTTAAGGGAGGAGTCAGGCCAGCCACCCCCTCCCCTCGCAGCCCATGGCACCCGGCACAGTAAGTCTCGAACAGGGCCGCTCCCCGTTCGATAGAACGTGCCCCTTGTCTCTCGGCCTTAGCAGCCATGCGGACCGGCTCATTGACCCAGATGATGACCACGATTGCCACGATGGCCATGGTGAGGATCAAACCGGCCGTTAGATTCCTCTGCATCTAAGTTCCTCCTCCCTAGCTTTACAACGTGACTTTACCTGAAACTGGGCCAATTTCCAACCCCTAAGGCTACCAAGGGGCGTCCTCACCCCGCTTTGTGCGGCCTTGACCTGCCAAGACGGGCGCGGACGCCCCTCTGTAGCAAGCGGGAAAGGGAAGTCACGTTGTAGTACTAATGAGCCTGGCGATGGATATAGACATCCTCGGCTCTGGTCACTGCCTGGCCCTCCTCCGTCCAACTGATGGCCAGGTTGACTCTCTTCAGGTCCCGTTGCCAGGTTTGGATGGTCAGTTCGGCCCGCCCGTCAGGCAATCCTTCCTCGCTCTCAACCCTGGCTTTAAGTGCGGCCAGAAATTCCTCCAGGGATGAGGCAGGGGATGAAGCGGTGAAGGTGCTCGTGTCGTAGCTGCCGTCAATCAACGCCTCATACGGCAGTTGGTGGATTCGACCCTCTCGGTCGCCGGGAGCGAACTCCACGATGATAGCATCGGCCGGCGGGGTGCTGAGCCCGTAGCGAGGCGTGCCCATATAGGTCAGGATGACCAGGGCCAGGGCGAAAAGCCCACCAATGCCGAGAAGCAGCTTGCGATCCTGCCATCGGCGGTGGGGATTTCGATCAATATAAGGCAAAGCGAACAGGAAGCCAAACACAAGAAGAGGCACCAGCACACCCCAGACGAGCTTTCCCTCAATGGGCCCGAAGATATCGGGCAGTTTGATGAGTCCCTGCACCCAGAGGAAATACCAGGGTGCTGTGGCGTGCAGGGGGGTGATGTAGGGGTTGGCATGATCTTCCAGCGGGCCATTCCACAGAAAGGCGGCTACGACGACCAGAATGAAGATGCCGATCACGGTCCACAATGCCTCGCGGACAAGGATGTCGGGCAGGAAAGGAATCCGCTCCTCTTTCTCCTCCTCCAACCCCGGCGGCCTGGAGAAGCCCTGGCGCACCACTTTATAGTAGTGGACTCCGAGCATACACACGCTGGCGATAGGCAGGATGACTACATGCACAGTGTAGAAGCGCAACAACCCAGCAGCTCCCACTTCGGGCGCGCCGCGGAGAAGAAGGAGTAACTGATTGCCGATGAGAGGCACCGTCTCCGCTATGCTGCTGCCGATGGTGATGGCCCAATAGGCGATCTGATCCCAGGTGAGCAGATAGCCGCTGTAGCTGAAGACCAGGGTGATGACGCCCAGAACCATGCCCACCACCCAGTTGAAGGTGCGAGGCCGCTTGTAGGAGGCGGTGATGAAGACCCGGGCGGCGTGCAGGACAACGCTGATGACCATGCCCTCCGCCGCCAGGCGATGGATATCGCGCAGCAGATCACCGAAAGGGATTCCCCCGATAATGTTCAGCATGTCGAAATAGGCTATGTCGGGCGAAGGAGTGTACCAAATCATCAAGATCAGTCCCGTTATGCCCTCAATGATCAGCAGAAAGACACTGATCCAGCCCAGGCCAAGAGTATAGGTAAACCTGGTGGCGCTTTTGGGATACCAACGAGGCCGGATGTGAAACCAGAAGCTGGTAGTATGAACCCGAAAGCGAGGGTTGGGGCGCTTGCTCGGTGGTTCACCCCGCAACATCTCGCGGATGTCCTTCATGCTCATGCCAGCCCCAATGGCCGTCACCGTCTCGTCCACCTTTTGCCGGAATCTGCTCCATTTCATGGCTCTCAAACCTCCTGGTTAGTGCCTACCCGAAAAACAGCGGGCCGGGCTCCCGTGCCCGGTCTCCGGCGGCATGGGAACCGCCTCGGCTGACTTTTCGGATAGGTCCTCATGCCAACGCACCGGAGATGCGCTGACCAGTGTCCACCACCACACGTCCATCTACAACCTCGACCGCGAAGCGGTCCATGGAGCGCGGAGGTGGCCCGCTGATATAAGTTCCATCCTTGGCGAATTTGGCGCCGTGGCAAGGACAACTGTAGACCTGATCCTCCTCATCCCAGCGTACAAGGCAACCCAGGTGGGTGCATACTTGATAGAGGGCTGTGAACTCTTCCCCTTGACGCACCAGGAAGAACCTCCCCTCCCGGAAGAGGGTCACCGATCCCTCATCGAAACGGTCAACTCTACCCACCTCGAACCGGCCCCCGAACTCACCCTCCTTGAAGCGGGGCATGGAGAAAACCAGTATGACCCCCCCTATCTCGGCGAGGAAGAGAGCTATGGCCGCTCCCCAGGCGTAAGAGAAGAGCTCTCGCCTGGAGATTTTCGTCACCGGAGATACTTTCTCTTCAGTCATCATCAGCCTCCTTTGCTTTGAATTGAAAGCTTCCAGTCTCAATACATCACAATTGTGAAGCAGAGCGGGCTCCCATGCCTAATGGCACTAACATTTTGCGCTGCGTCGCTTTGAGGAAATAGCCGGGTAATGGGACGGTGGTCTGGTAAAGCTACACTACATCATAAATGATGTAGTTTGGACAGTAAGGAATGTCCAGAGGATTAAACCTCCCATTTCGCTCGGCCTGGATCGCCAGATCCAGGCCCGAAGGGGCCAAAACCGTCAAGATTAGCCCGTTTAGCCGCTGGTTCTGGCGATCCAGCGGGAGCAGGCGGGAGATTTTTTTCTGCTTGTGATCTGCTGAGTCTAGTAGCTCAATACGGAACAGCTACCAACTTCTGAAAAAGGCGACAACGTCCGCTATCTCTTGAGCTGTCAACCTGCCTCCGAAGCCGGGCATGGCCGTTCCCACTCCATCGGAGATAGTTTGGCGTAGATCATCGTTGCTTTGGCTACCCAGGAACTCGGCTGAGTTCAGAGGCTCCTTGGCCACCGCTCCTCCCTGGCCCTCCGAGCCGTGACAGGGCGCACAGTTGGCAGCAAACAACTCAGCACCCCTGGCTGCGTCTCCCTCCACACTTGGCAATACAGCCGTCGGTGCCGCTTCTGGCGTGGCTTCCGGTGAGGGGGTGGGCTGCGCTTGCGCACCCGTCTCCCAGCCTCTGATGAACGCAACCAGTCGGTTGATCTCCTCATCGGTCAAGGGGCCGCCTTTCTGCTGCGACAAGGCTATCATCCCGGTGCCGGAAATCCCCTCGGCGATGCTGCGATAGATGTCCTCATCGTCATGGCTGCTCAGGTAGTCCTGGGAATTCAAAGTGGTGACGCTCTCCCTGGGGTTGAAGGGGTTGGCTCCCCCCTCGCCATTCGATCCGTGACAGGTGGCGCAGTACCGGGCGTACATCCCCGCCCCACTGAGCCCGGCCAGGGCCTCCCGCCACTCTCTGAGAAACTCCACGATCTTGTCCACCTCAACCTCGGACAGTGGGGCCGCCGGCATGCCTCTTCCCTCCACTCCCTCCATCACGGTCTGTCGGATGTGATCGTCGTCGTGGGTTCCCAAGTACTCGCTGGAGTTCAGGGCCGGGACCATCTCACCCAGATTGTTGGGATTTGGCCCGCCCTGGCCCAGCACCCCGTGGCAAAAACTGCAATACCGGACATACAGGGAACTCCCCTCCTCCCAGTCCCTCATAAAGGTCACCAGATCCTCGATTTGACTGGGAGACAGAACCTTGCCCCAGGTGGGCATCCCCTGCCGGGGCCGGCCACTCGCTATGGCCTCCTTGAGGTAGGCATCGTCAAACGCGGTCAGATATTCCTCGGAGTTCAGGGCGCGTCCGATCCCCCCCTGACCACGTTCGCCGTGACACACCGCACAGGTAGCTGAATACAGCTCAGCCCCCGCGGCTACCCTCTCACTCCGTGCAGCCAGAGGCTCAGGGGTCAAGATAGGGGCTGTGCTCTCCCAGTTGCGGATGAAAGCGGTCAACTGGTTGATCTGATGCTCGTTCAGGGGGCCGCCGTGCTCCTCGCCAAAGGCCGGCATCGCTGTATTGGGCCGGCCATCGCGGATGATGTCATGTATGGCGGCGTCATCCATAGCTGTCAGAAGGTTCTTGGAATTCAACACACTTCCTATCTTGGGCACTCCCTGTCCCTCAGCTCCATGGCACATGGCACAGTTTTCGGCGTATAGTTCCCTTCCCTGAGACACAGCCCGCAGTCGGAACTCCTGGCTGGCCGCCGCCATACGAGTGGGCTCGTTCAGCCAATAAACCAGGAAAAAAACCCCTATGACCAACGTGGAGACCAGAGCCAGAACTATCTTCCTGTCCATATCACTCATGATGTCCTATCCTCCGTTCAGTTGAGCCTGCCCCGTCACGACACGAGCTGAGATTCCTCGAACCGCTCCCTGAGCACAGGCGCGCTTGTATCCACCACAATCTCCCCTCCGACGATCTCCAGAGGGAACAGATCCAACGGTCGAGGCGACGGCCCGGCCAGGACCTCCCCTTTCTTGTTGAAGAGAGCGCCGTGGCACGGACAGTTGAATAATTGCTCCTCCTCCACCCAGGGAACCACACACCCCAGATGGGGACACTTGCGGTACATAGCCAGGAATCCCCCCTCCAGGTGGGAGATGTAGAACCGCCCCTCCTTAATGTACAAGATTGATCCCACCGGGAACTCCTCCACCTTGCCCGCGGTGATCTTGCCGCCGAAAGTCCCTGCCTGCACTCGCGGCTGAATGAACTTGAAGAGCATCCCCACCGCCTCGCCTATCAAGACCAGAATGCTCACTGCCCAGGCATAGAGAAAGAATCGGCGCCGTGAAATCGTTTTTCCCTCGATCAACCTTTTCTCGCTCACTGCGTTCCCTCCAAACGTCATCAAAGTCTCTCAATGCACCTCAGGCCACCTGCCGGGCCAGTAGATGTGCATGTACGGCCCCCTGAAGACCAGGGCGATGATGGTGAGGATGATGAGCGTCACCGCGAAAACCGTGTAGAAAGCGATCATCATCTCCCGCGTGGTGGCTCGTATCCTTCGCAAAACAAAATACAGCATGCCCAGCAAGACCAACATGACCCCTACCGGGATAACTATGCCGGTCACCCAGACGGGAGTGGCTTCGGGCAGCCACTGCCGCCAGGCCACCGGCTTATCGCCGATCTGACTATCCAAGAGCACCAGCGTGGGTACCACAACCAGTGTGGCCAGGGCCGCGCCCAGGGCGATGCGCTTCCCTCGTTCTGAGCCGAACCAGCGGCCGATCCCCTCCCGGCTGTAATCAATGTACGGTATGATGATCAAACCCAAGATGACCAGAGCCGGGATCAGGATGGCTCCCACGGTGGGATGCATGTGCAGGATCAGTTCCTGTACGCCGACCAGGTACCAGGCCGCTTTGCCCGGGTTGGGGGAGACGTCGGGATTGGCTATCTCCTCCAGCGGAGCGTCCCGCAGGGCGGACAGAAAGAGCAGAGCAAGGGTCACCACCAGCACGGCCAGCACCTCGATCATCACCAGGTGAGGAAAGGTCATCGCCGTGTCCTCGGGCTCCTTCTCCACCAGCGGCGAGGTGCCTTTCACCACCTCCATCAGGCCGTAGGTCTTGCTAGGATCAACGGGAAATATCTCCGGGTCTCGTTTCTCTTCGGCCATTCTCACTCCTCTAATCCGAGATGAGTAGGTCGCCATAGGTTCTTTCAACTTTTCCCCTGCTACAGAGGGGCGTCCCCGCCCCGATTGTCAGGGTTAAACGGCCACCAGACGGGACGAGGCTTGTCCTGAGCCGCTGGGCTGAGCCTGTCGAAGCCTCGTCGAAGGGACGAC
>JBHIDP010000138.1:0-7207 GCA_046760185.1 Anaerolineae bacterium | reverse complement strand
TTTTATCCGCCTGAAGGCTCCACTCCTCCACAGATTTTAGCCAGACTCAAATCAATTACACAATTGCATACCATTGTACCATTCCCTGTCCCCCTTGTCAAGTCCCCTTTCTCTTTGCCCGGACTTGTGCTATACTGGGGCATCAACGTTGAGGGCGCGCAACCTGTCAAAGACGATACGCGTCGTGAAAGCAGCGGGAGGTATCAGATCACCGCACCGATGACAAAGGTCCTACCTCTGCCGGGGCAAATTTCCTGGGAAAAACTGGCCAGCCGGCGATGGCTCCTGCCGGGTATCCTCCTGGCCGGGCTTCTCCTTCGGCTATACCTCCTCTTCGCCTCTCAACAGATGCTTGAGGCTGACGAGGCCCTGGTCGGCCTCCAGGCCTACGGCATCATGCGCGGCGAAAGGCCCCTCTTCTACCCTGGCCAGAGCTACCTGGGCAGTTTGGAAGCCTACCTGATGGCGGCCGTCTTCTGGCTGCTGGGGCCTTCCACCTTGACCCTCAAGCTGGTCCCTCTGGCCTTTTCCATCCTCTTTATCTACACCACCTTTCTGCTGGCCAGGGAGCTCTACAATCCAGCAGTGGGTCTCTTGAGTGCCCTCTTTGTGGCCCTGTGCCCGTTGCTGCTGACCATCGTGAGTTTGAAGGCCTGGGGTGGTTACATTGAGACCCCAGTCCTGGGTAACATCGCTTTTCTCCTGCTGGCCGGCACCCTCTACCGCACCGACGGTAGGCAACGGCTGTGGCCGGCGATGCTAGGTCTGGGCTTTATTAGCGGTCTCGGTCTGTGGATTCACCCCCAGTACTCCTACTACTTTGGGTCAACTATTGTGCTGCTCTTGATCAAGGGGAGGCGGGTCGGTCTTGGGGGCTTTTTTTCTTTCGTCCCCGCTTTTGCGGTGGGAGTGGCCCCTCTGCTGCTCGGTAGCCTGGGCCTGACCACCAAGACCACTTCGATGGAGGTCTTTGGCGACGCAGTGCCGGCCACTATCTTCTGGCCGACACTGCAAGGCGCGATACGCTACATGGTGCTGGATGGCTGGCTGACCTTCGCTGGCCTTCGTTCCCTCAGGGGTGATCTGTACCTCAACCCCTTCTTCCTGGTCGTGCCGGTCTACCTGGCGGCGGTAGCCAGCATCTTCAAACAGACTGGCCAGAGCATGGTGGCTGGCCGGGACGATCCACGCTATATCCTGGTAGTCTTCCTCCTCCTGTCGCCGCTAGTTTTCGTGGCTGGTGCCTTGACCCAACTTAACTGGACGGCCATCATCTCCGGTTCCGGTCTCCTGGTGAGGTATCTGATGCCCCTCTACACGGCGGTGCCTATCCTCCTGGCGGCCTTCCTCTGGCGGCTGGCAGGCCGCTTCTACTGGCTGGCGGTGGTGCTGACCCTCCTTGTCCTGGTGGTCAATTTGGGAAGTCACCTGACTGTTGACGCGGTGCACACCATGCGTTCTGTCTACGAGAATGTCCCCCTACCCGCTTCCAATCAGGAACTGATAGACTTTCTGGAGGCTGAGGGGCTGCGGTACATCTATACCAACCACTGGATCGGCTATCGGCTCATGTTTGAGATGCAGGAGAGGGTGAGCACCTTCGATTATGTGGACAGCCTCTATGGGATGGACCGTCTTCCCCAGTATTCACAGGCGGTTGAGGAGGCGCCCGTGGCTCCGGCCTACCTCCTTTTCAACCCTCGCTGGGATGTCCTTCCTCCACTGGAGGAGGCCTTTCAGCAGCTTGGCATCGGCTATCGTAAGCAGGAGTTGCAGGACTACCTGGTTTATTACTCGCTCTCGCGCCGTGTTCATCCCTCGGAGGTGATGGACGCTCTCGGTTGGCCCTACTATTGAAACGGTCTTCCTAGAGAGAAGACCTCCGAGGTTTGAGTTGAGGACGAGATTTGAAGTGAAGGCGGTTTTCGTGATAAACTGGCGAAGGAGCTTGTCATGGCACTGAAAACCGTTAGGCTGAGGGCTTCGACTGAGCCTTCGGCGTGAGCGCCTGTCCTGAGCGAAGCCGAAGGGCTCAGTCGAACGCTCAGCCGAAGTCCTCACGACGAAGCCTCGGAGGACTACCTTCCGCCTCAGAAAGTGTCCGGTAACTGGAGTCGAGGCTTTCCCTGGCACCTGCGCGCCAGGGCAGGTGAGCCGGAATTCTCCGCCTGAAGGCTCCACTCCTCAAATCGTCTAGCCAGCCCCATGTTTTTTGGGAGTGGTTGCTGAGTGACTAGGTTTCTGACGATCGGGCTGACGGTGATGGTGTTGGTCGCTTTGATGCTGGGCTCCGTCCTTTGGGCTCGTCATCTCAAGGATTCGGTGCTCGGCTATCGCTCGCCACTGGTGAAGCATCCGGTGGTGGGGGGTGGAGTGACCGATCCCCTTGTCCGTCGTGTGGTGCTGGTCATTGTGGACGGTCTGCGTTACGACACCTCCCGCCAGATGCCGACCCTGGAGAGCCTGCGGCAAAGAGGTGCCCACGCGGTGTCATTAGCTCCCTTTCCCACAGTCTCCCAGCCCACATGGACCACACTGGTCAGTGGGGCTGAGCCTGAAATCAATGACGCCGCTTTGGTCAACGAGCCCTATGAGGCTATGCGGCCCATTACCCCTGACAACCTGTTCGCCGCCGCCAGGAGAGCGGGCCTGACCACCGCCTTGGCTGGAAACCGTTGGTGGCAGGCCATGATCCCCGCCGACCTCCTTGACGCTCGCTACTTCGCCGCCGAGACCGATGCTGTGGCTGATCGGCGGGTGACGGAGGCGGCCCTCAGGTTCCTGAAGCACTTCCGGCCAAAACTGTTGGTGGTGCACCTGACCAATGTTGACGCGGTTGCACACGACCATGGCACTGTCGGCCACGAATACCGTCAGGCGGCCCTCCATGCTGACCAACTGATCAGTTCGATAGCGGACAGCATGGACCTGGAGCAGGATGTGCTCCTGGTCACGGTTGACCACGGTCACATTGACCAGGGGGGGCATGGTGGACTGGAGGGGGAGGTTAGGGCCACCCCCTTCGTCATGGTTGGGAGCAAGGTGTTGCCTGGTGCCTACGGTGTCATCCATCAGACCGACATCGCCCCTACAGTGGCTACCCTCCTTGGTATGGCCGTGCCCGCCTGGGCCCAGGGCACAGTCCTCTTTCCGGCCCTGAAGATGGAACCGGCCCAACGAGCTGAGAGGGGGGTGTATCTGGCCAAGCAGCACGTGGCCCTGGGAGAGGCATACCTGACCAGCATCGGCATGGGAGAGTTAAGCGAGGAAGTGTGGGGGGACGCTCGTGTGGCCTATAGCTCTCTGGAGGTTAAGAACTATGAGAGCGCCTACAATCTGGCCAACTTCGCTGTACAGGAAGTTGAGAGGGAGATGAGGTGGGCTCGCTGGCGTCGCATCGGACAGGAGCGTTTGGGGCGCTTATCTCTGGCCGCGGTGACTATTCTGGTCCCCCTTGTTGTTCTCTGGTGGAAGAGGAGCAAGGAAGCAGGGCTCTTTCTTTTGGCGGCTTTGCTCAGCACCTTTCTCTATCATCTGGTTTTCCTTGGCCAAGGGAATGCCTACACTGTCAGCGCTGTAGAGTCCCTCCCCTCTTTCCTGACGGCTGGCGCTCGTGGGGGGCTCTTTGCGGTGATATTGGGTGCTCTGGTGGTATTGGCCCGGCTTTGGCGTGTTGGGGAGCGTTCCTGGCTCAGGATGATCATCAGTACCCAGGCTTTCTATCTGATCCAGTGCTACCTCCTGGTGGCACAGTTGGCTTTCCTCTACTTTCTAAATGGCTTCGGCCTGACATGGTACCTGCCCAATCCCCTGCTTGGCTTTCTTCAGTATCTGATCCTGGTACAGTTGGGGGCGACGGCTGCATTTTCCCTTCCCATGCCCCTATTCGTGGCTCTGGTTCATGGTGGGGCTCTGACCATAGCCAATCGGCTATGGCTGAGGCCGCAGCACGCCCCAGGTTCTGAATAGTCTTCCTGGAGTAATGAGAGGTGGCTGCCATGCGCTGTCCTCACTGTGGCAAGGATATTGCCCTGACCTCCCCGGCTGAGCGTCTGCTCTTCTTCACCCAGATCAGAGCGCGGAGCCCCTTTGGACGCCTGTTTCTCTTCACCGTGGGTGTGACCACGGTCATGGGAGCCATGCTTGGCACCGGTCTGGGAATGGCGACCGGTTACTTCAGGTACTACCTTTTCAAAGAGACCTTGCTGGGGTTTGTAGGTGGGCTAAGCGCTCCCCTCTTCCTGTTAGCCTTGTGTCAGATTTTCCGCCATCAACTGTCAGAGTCCCGCCCTCGTCGAGCACAATCGGTCTATCAGGCCCTGTACGTGGTGTCCGGCGCCCTGGCCGGGATAGTGCTGGCCTTCCTCTGGAGTCGGCTGCCACGGATGGGGGAGTTGGGCATGTGGATCTTTATCTTCCCTTTGGCCTGTGCTGGGCTCTTCCCCTTGATCGCCGCCATCGCCGATTTTTTCGAGGAGACCCGTTGGCATGAGCACCGCACGCGCCAGGCCCTGATCAAATATGTCAGCCAGACCGTGGCTGAGAAGATATTGGCTCAGGAGGGTGAAGTCAAACTGGAGGGTGAGCGGCGGGTGGTAACCATCCTCTCCACTGACATCCGGGATTTCAACAGGATGGCTCGGCAGCTTGCCCCCGAAGAGCTGGTGCAGGTCCTGAACGACTACTTCGAACGCATGGTGGACGTGATTTTCAAGTACGACGGTGCCGTGGACAAATTCATCGGTGATGGTATCCTGATCCACTACGGTGCCCCGCTTACTTTGGGGGATGAGACCTATCGCGCTGTACAGACCGCTTTGGGGATGTACACGGCGCTCAAAGAGATCAATACTCATCGGCAGAGAGAGGGGCAATCCCCTATCAGGATTGGCAGCGGTATTGATGTGGGGGAAGTGGTGGTTGGCAATGTGGGCTCCGAGCTGCGCCTGGAATACACGGTCATTGGGTTGCCGGTGAACACTGCCACCTATCTGTGCAGCATCGCCCCGCCGGGGCACATCCTTCTCAGCCAGGCAGCCTACGATGAAGTGAAGGAGCGGGTGGAAGCGGTGCCCTGGCAGCGGGTGAGGGTGAAGGGAGCGACCGAGGAGGTTCAGGTGTACGCTCTACTGGGGGAGGAGTGAAGGTGCGCATCGTCATCACCGGGGCGCAGGGCCAACTCGGCACCAGCCTGCAAGAGGTCCTGGGGAGTGAGGATCTCTTCCTCATGGACCTGCCGCAACATGACGTGACCCAGCCAGCGGTTATTGATGAAATAACCCGCTTCGGCCCCGATCTGGTGATCCACGCCGCGGCCATGACCGACGTTGATGGTTGCGAGTTGGACCCTGAAACGGCCTACCGGGTCAATGCTTTGGGTACCCAGCAGGTTGCCCTGGCCTGTCAGAGGGCTGAGGCGGCCATGCTGTACATTAGCACCGATTACGTCTTCGATGGGCGGCAGACCGAACCCTACTGGGAGTTCGACCGACCTAATCCCCTTAACGTCTACGGCGCTTCCAAGTTGGCCGGTGAATGGTACGTCCAAACCCTTCTGGAGAAGTTCTACATCGTCCGCACGGCCTGGCTCTACAGCAGAGGCGGGAACAACTTTGTGAGCAAGGTGCTGCGTCTGGCAGAGGAGCGCCCCCAGCTTTCCATGGTTACCAGCGAAGTGGGCTCCCCTACCTATGCCCCGGACCTGGCGGCGGCCATGGTCCAACTGATCCTCGCAAGCGCGCACCTGCGAACCGGGTATGAGGGTGCTTTGAGCACAAGCCCGGTGAGCGCTTGCGACCAGCATCCTCTCTACGGCATCTACCACCTGACCAACCAGGGGCGTTGCTCCCGCTACCAGTTCGCCCAGAAGATTCTGGAGTATGCTGGCAAAGCTGACTACCCGCTGATCCCCATTGAAGAGTACCCACGTCCGGCCCGGGTGCCGGCCTGTGCCGAATTGCGCAACTTCTGCGCCGCTACCCTGTTGGGCCTTACCTTGCGCCCCTGGGAGGAGGCCCTGAGAGACTACTTCCAAAACAGCCCATGAACTGAATCAGAAGGATGCGGTCAAAACAAGTTGGAGTCAAGGCTTCAGCCGGTTTTTCCGCCTGAAGGCTTCGTGGTGAGCTCAGCCGAACGGCTCCACTCCCCAATCCATTGTACCCGCACTCGAATCAAAAAACCCCGGCCAAGTTACTCCCAGCCAGGGCTCTTTAGCCTTCGGTCCGGTCGGCTGTTCAATCTTCCAGCCACTCTTCGGGGAAATGGTTTGCATTGCGTAAGGCTCGATGGACATCCAGAACGTCGTCCATGGAGATAGAAGGCATATCCGCAAACTTCTGCCACTCGTTGGGGGTAGGGTCCATAATAATTTGCGGGGCGGAAAGTTTCTGAGTTACGGCAAAGGCCATCTGCACCCCGTGGCATTTGGGGCAGGACAAGGAGATAGCATAACGGCTGATCTCCTTCCCCTCAAGGCTCGCCACTACCTGGATGTCATCAGGCTCGTAGTTCCTTTGACAGATGAAGCAGTGGGGAACCCGTTCCAAAATCATACGGATCAGTAGGTCTCTTTCCCCCATTTACATTACCAGCCTTTTGTGACGTGCATGGTCTTTCCACAGGTGAGTATATCACATTGCCCCTATGCTGTCAAGGATGGGTAGCGCGGTGTCACCTCGCGATCGGCAAAAGCGAGGGGATTCTTTATGCACGTACAAGTTGACCAAAGCGGCAAGATAGAGCAAACCAGCTTAGATACAGTGCTGGCTTTCACCGATGGGACAAATAAAGAGATCGCCAGCGCACAGCCTAGCCTGGCGAACGCATAGAGGAGAGCTCCAACCTGACAGGCGGATAAAGGTGGAGGAGCTGCTGCGCTTTTGTTAAAAAGAAAAAGATTGGGTGGGCACCTGTATCAGGGTGCTCGCAGCTAAGCTCACATCCTCGGATTGGCTACCGCGGAGGCACCTAACCACCCAATCTGTGAATATTATAACACATCTTTGGCTTTTGTCAAAGGAAAAGCGATCGGGGACCCCTTGCGGGAGACCGCTTAGTTCGCCAATGGGGTGGTTACCAGAGGGTTCCTAGGTCACCCGAATCTATCTACAGAACTTCCAAGGTGTCAAAGGTCCCTTGAACAGCTTGGAGTACAAGTACTTGACTATGAAGTCAAATTGATGTATTCTTGGTGTGGTTACAAACG
>JBHIDP010000137.1:0-7228 GCA_046760185.1 Anaerolineae bacterium | reverse complement strand
CGCGTCGTCCATCCCGACCACGACCAGCAGGCTGGTGGTCAGTGGCCCCTTGGCGTCGTACTCCGCCAGCACGTCCACCGTGGCCGCCGGGGCGGTGGCAGACGATAGGGCACCAAAGATGAGTGCGGTGTGCCAGGACTGGGTGATGGCGTAGGTGCCGGCCGTGACGAGGACGAATGAGCCCAGGGCCTCGAACAGGAGAATGAAGGTGATGCTGCGTCCCAGCCTGCGTAGCTCGCTGAAGAGCAGGTGGCTGCCTATGTCAAAGCCGATGAGTCCCAAGGCAATCTCGCTGATGAACATAAGTTCTTCAGCCAGTTCCAGGGGGACGACGTTGAGGAACGACGTGCCCAGGATGACGCCCATGACGATGAATCCGACCACCTGCGGGATGCCCAGCCGTTGGAACGCCTTGCTGCCCAAGAACGCCACGGCGATGATCAGGCCGATGACGGTCAGGATGTTCGGTTCGTAATGGATGCCAAGCGAGTCGAGCATGGTCTACCCCAGACGGAAAAGCCTACGGATAAGCGTTCAAAGATGAGCTTCACCGTCCCTCCACATCTCGTTTCTCCAGCCCCAGCACCCGGGTCACAGGAACGACGAACAGGAGGCCAGTGTTGTGGCGTGTGAAATCACCGATGACCTCCTCCGTGGCTGCAATGACCCGCTCCAATACCGCATCATCCTCGATGACCGTGAAAAGGGTGCGATGGCGAAATTCCGTGCCCTCCAGGAAGTTACGCATGGATGGAAAGAGGGGCATATCGTCCCGCAGTACCCTGGCCTGCATGCGCCGCATCCCCGTGCTCTCCAGGATGGTCGCCCCCGTGGCCCCCGCTTTCTCCCAGGCGGTCAGAACGTGGGGGCATTGGTTGATGTCATCCAACACCAGCACCAACAGGTTGCTCACTTTCCCTTTCCTTTCCGGGGAAGGTCCCCTTGAGTAGGATGGGGGTGATAACGGTTGTCACCAATACCATGATGATCATAACTGAGAAAAGCCTCTGGCCGATCAGTCCGCTGGTGAGGCCCACCGAAGCAATAATCAACCCCACCTCGCCACGGGAGATCATGCCTACTCCGACCCACAGGGCCTGGGCGTTGGAGAATCCTGCCAGGCGGGCGCCACCACCGCTGCCGAGAAGCTTGGAGAGGATCGCCACCAGACAGACCGCCACGACGAAGAGGAGATCACGGCCGTCGAGAGTGCGAGCATTGGTCTCCAGACCGATGTTGACAAAGAAGATAGGGACGAGGAAGGCGTAAGTAATGGTGTGCATCCCCTCTTCAATGTGGGCTCTGAGGGGCGCGTTGCGGAAGAGCACACCGGCCAGGAAAGCGCCGATGATGGCCGCCAGGCTGCCCAGATGCTCGGCCGACCAGGCGAGGAAGAGGGTGATCACGATGACGAAGGCCATCAATCCCTGGCTGATGGGCAGGTTGGCCACGCGCTCGGTCAGACGGGGCAGAAACAGGGTCCCCAGCACAACTGAGAGGGCCAGGAAACCGATCATGCGCAGCACCAACCAGGCAATTCCCATCCCGCTCAGGCTCTGGGCCGGGTCAGCGCTGAAGGCGATAAGAAGGGAGATAGCCACGATCACCAACATATCGGCCACCACCGAGGCGCCTATCAGGGTCAGACCCTCCCGGCTGCGCAGCATGCCCAGCTCCAGCAGTGTCTGGGCGGAGATGCTGGTGCTGGTGGCGGCCAGAAGGACACCGATGAAGAGGCTGGCCTGAGGAGCAATGCCGAAGAGGAGAGCGATACCCACTCCCATCACCACGGGGACCACGACCCCCATCGTTCCGGCTGATAGAGCCACCTTGCCAGCTCTGACCATCTCTCGCAGGTCGATCTCCAACCCGGCGATGAACATCAGGAAGATCACACCCAGTTCAGCCAGGTAGGCAATGGTGTGGGACAGATCCCCTCTGGAGAAAACGGGCCAACCCAGGAGATCGAGGAGGCTGGGCCCCAACGCCAGTCCCACCAAGAGCTCCCCCAGGACGGCGGCCTGACCCAGTCTGGTGCTCAGATACCCAGCCGCCTTAGCTGCAAAGATAATGATGGTCAGAACCAGCAGAAACTGAAGCGCGGGGTTCATCAGGTTGTGTGTTTCCAGGCCCTCCCGGGAATTGCCCAATCTGGCAAAGGGCTATCGTCCTACCGCCCCAGCCAGCGGAAGGCCAGAGCGAACAATACACTGCCGACGACACACGTGGCGATCATCACCGGCAGGCCCCGCCGGCTCCACAGAGTGGGAGTGATAGGGGTACGCGTTCGCTCCGACAGCGATACGATGACGATGTTAGCGCTGGAGCCGATGGTGGTGGCGTTGCCGCCGAAGCCCGCCCCAAACACCACTGCCCACCACAGGGCGGCCACGTCCACCCCGGCGGCGCCCAGCCCCTCGAGGAGTGAAATCATGGCGATGGTGACCGGCACGTTGTCTACCACGGCCGAGAGCGCCGCCACCACCCAGATTATGACGACTCCCAGCAACATCGGCTGCGTACGGCCCAACCCGGCCAGGGCGTCGATGATGGGCTCAAACGCTCCAGCCTCTTCCAGCCCCCCCACCATCACGAATAGGCCGATGAAAAAGAGCAGCACCGGCCAGTCAACGCGCTCCAGCACCTCGCGCACGTCGGGCTGAACCCATACCAGCGCTACAGCCGAAGCGGCGAGGGCAATGAACGCCGAGCTGAGATACAGGCGTCGCTGAAAAAGGAACAGTCCGATGGCCACGGCCAGCACGATGAGCACCCGGCGCACGGTACGGCGATCACGCAGCGCCGCGTCAGCATCGAGGTTCCTCACCGCCTCCGGGCTGGCCGGACGCTCGGCCAGTTCGCGCGAGAAGAGATAGCGCAACATCACCAGCGTCACCAGGGCCGCCACTGCCACGATGGGCATGGAGTGGGTCAAGAAGTCGGTGAAGCTGTAGCCGGAGGCCGAGGCGACAAGTACACTGGCCGGATCGCCGACAGAGGTCCCTACGTCGGCCGTATCGGAGAGCAGCGCCTGGGCCATCAGATACGGCACCGGGTTCAGGCCAAGAAGCTCGCTGATCAGAATCGTCACCGGCCCGACGAGCACCACCGTCGTCACGTTGTTCACAAACAATGACACGAGGGCGGTACCGCCGCCGAGCAATAACATCAACCGCCACGGGTCGCCCCGCGAGAGTTGCCCGGCCCTGACGGCGACATATTGAAAGAACCCCGTGGGCTCCAGCAGGGACACCAGAATCATCATGCCGAGAAGCAAGCCCAGCGCGTCGAAGTCGATCGCCTCCAGTGCCTGCGATTGGGAATAGAAGCCTAGCACCCTTCCGGCGCCCACCATCACCGCCGCCCCGGTCATGACGGCGATGGTGCGGTCCAGCTTGTCGGACAGGATCAAAACGAGGGTGGCCGCTACGACTAGTGTGGCGACAACGGGAGCCATCAACACGCCTCCGGTTGCCCGGCCTGGGCGGGCTGCCAGCCAGAGAGGAAGCCCGTACCCACGTCCACCCACGAAGCAATGCCGACCAGTCGCCCCGCCTCGTCCACGACCGGCAAATCTCGGACTTGGTGCTTGGACATTGTCGTGGCCGCGCGCAGCAAGCCGCAGTCCTCCTCCACCGCCACCGGCAGACCCATCAGGTCGCGCATGGTGAGGCGCTCTGCCTTTGCCACGTCCTGCGGCTGCAAGGCCTCCAGCACACCAAAGTCATTCACAAAGTCAATGTTGTTCAGCAGGCCTGTAAAGTCGGGCATAAAAACATTGAGCAGGTCGGCCAGGCGCACCACCCCGATGAGCACGCCCTCGTCGTCAACCACTGGCAGCGTGCCGATGTGTTTTTCCACCACCACCCGCGCCGCCTCCTGCACCGTGGTCGAGGCCAACACGGAGATCACTTTCCTTTTCATGCAATCACTGATTTTCATCACGCCTCCTCGGCCTGGCGGTGTGCCATCGGGCGATCCCTCCAACGGTCGAAACAGTTCCGCCAGGCTTTATGGTTTCCATCTCAAGTACAAGAAAAAAGGGCCAACACCGGGTGCCCCCTCTCGGAGCAAGATGTTGGCCCATTGTACCCTAGTTCCCGCTCGCAGTCAATAGAGGCTTCTTCCCCGGGGTGCACGTAATTGCCCGGTGATGATCAGGGTGCTCTTACTATACATCCAGTTCAAACTGCGCCCAAAAAGAAATCCACCCTCTAGGGGTGGATTCTCTAACGCAAAGCACCCCCGGGGCGACTCGAACGCCCGCACATGGCTCCGGAGGCCACTGCTCTGGTCCACTGAGCTACGGGGGCACACTGATCACCAGTCTACCACAAAATCACTTTTGCGACAAATCGGTCAGATGATCTCCCTGACCACCTAGAAAATAGCACGTAAACGCCAGGCTGTCAAGAGTTTGGACAGGATTTGAAATTAGTACACTGTATGATATAATGGCGATGTTGGGTCTGTCTTCGAGCACTTCGCCAGGCCTGTGCTGAGCAGTTCGGCTTCGCTCACTGTAAACTCCGCCGAAGTGCTCAGTACAAGAATTGATGGAAAAGGAGGATGTATGGCTGATAAGCCGAGCAAGGAAAAAATCGAGTTTGATGGCACTGTAGTCGAGGCTCTCCCCAATGCCCAGTTCAAGGTAGAACTGGACGATGGTGGCCACCAGGTATTGGCCTACCTCTCAGGCAAGATGCGAAAGTATTACATTCGCGTTCTTCTGGGGGATCGGGTGCGTGTGGAGGTGAGCCCTTATGACCTGGAGAGGGGACGCATCGTCTACCGCTATAAGAAACCGATCTCAACCGCGAAGTAATTTTCGACTCCGCACGAGCGCTTTGGATTGTCCTTCGCTCTCCCTGTACTCGTGCAACCATAGCTTCCCGCCCTTCGGGCCACTTGTACTGAGCCTGACGAAGTAGAGGCCCTCAGGACCGGCGGCTTGACGTTGGGCTAAAGTCTCGTTCGGCGAACGAGGATTTTATTTCTGCACGAGTGCTCTGGGAGGATTTTATCCAGGAAATGGAATCTGAACTTGTAGACAGCTTGGTGGTCACCAATGACACCAAGATAATCTTCTTGATAATTGACGGGCTGGGTGGTTTGCCCATGCCAGGCAAAGGGGGCACAGAGCTACAGGTGGCCGATCTCCCAAACCTGGACCAGTTGGCAAGCCGGTCCGCCTGCGGGCTCCTGGAGCCCATCGGTCCGGGTATCATCCCTGGCAGTGGTCCGGCCCACCTGGCTCTCTTCGGCTATGATCCGATCAAATACAATATCGGGCGCGGAGTCCTGTCAGCGCTAGGCATTGACTTCGACCTGCGGGAGAGCGATGTGGCCGCCCGGGTGAATTTCGCCACAGTTGACCGGGAGGGACGGATCACCGACCGCCGCGCTGGCCGCATTGACAATCCGACCAACGACCGCTTGTGCGCCAGGATACGTCAGGAGGTGAACCTGGGTAACGACGTGGAGTTCTTCTTTGAACGAGAAAAGGAGTATCGGGCCCTCTTCGTCCTGAGAGGAGAGGAGTTGTACAGCGACATCGAGGACACAGACCCGCAACAGACCGGGGTACCACCTCGAAAAGCTCGCGCTACCCACCGGCGAGCCGAGCGAACAGCGCAGTTGGTACAACAGTTTGTGAACCAGGTGGAGAGGGTCCTGGCTCAAGAGGAAAGGGCCAACATGATCCTCTTACGCGGCTTCGCCAAGTACCAGCCATACAAATCCTTGAAAGAGCGGTTCGGTCTGAATGCCCTGGCCATCGCCAATTATCCCATGTACCGAGGTTTGGCCCGTCTGGTCGGAATGGATTTGTACCCTATGACAAAGAACTTGCTTGAAGAATTCGAAGCTCTAGAGGCCAGCTACGACGGCTACGATTTCTTCTTCCTCCATATCAAGGAGCCAGACAGCCGTGGTGAGGATGGCAACTTCGATGCCAAGGTAGCCGTCCTGGAAGAGATTGACCGATGGGTGCCACGCTTGACCGCCCTGCAGCCCGATGTACTGGTGGTTACCGGTGACCACTCTACCCCTTCCACCTTCGCCTCCCACAGTTGGCACCCGGTGCCGGTTCTGCTTCAATCCCCCTACTGTCGCGTTGACCATGTAGACAGATTCGACGAGATCAGTTGTGCTGGTGGCAGTCTGGGCCTCCGCCCTATGACCCACCTTGTCCCTCTAGTTCTGGCCAATGCCAAACGCCTGACCAAGTTCGGCGCTTAAGGTCGCCGCTCCCCTGACAGTTTCCTGCTACATCTGACGCAGAATCCAGCCCCTTTCCGGTCGGTGTCCCCTAACGTATTGGAGAAATACATCACACACCGTGCATCAGGGCAGTGGCCAAGACTGTAGGTGTGCCCCAACTCATGAACCGCCTCCTTGACGCATCTCCGTCGAAAGAGAGTTTCATCCTCCGGCAGGTTGTAGAAGCCCTGACGCAGACGGGCCAGGGCAATGAGAGCCTCCCTCCCTCCGGCCGTCGCCTGGCCAAAGATGAAGTTGAGTCCGGGCGTGTAGAGATCCAGGTCAACTATGCCCAGCAGCCGGTGGGCTGAAGGCAGACCCACTCCCCGCAAACGCTCCAATATCAAATCCGAAAGGTACTGCCCCCGTTTCGCGCGGTAGGCATAGTCAGGCTGGGGCATGGCTGGACCCACTCGGCAGGGGAGAGTGAACTCCTGGGACACTGCCTCGGCAATGACGGCCAGAATATCCGCATTAACCTCCCCGAAGGGAATGAGATAGATTGCCCTTTTCATCTCTCAAAGATTGATGCCAGGCCAACTCTCGATCGGATCGGTTGAACGGACAACATGCATTCCCGCGCCAGCAAATCTCTGGAATGCAACATTTGCTTCATCCGTGTAGTCCATAACTTCGGGTACAACGACCGGAGAGGTGCAATCTTCCAGGAGGTATACTTTCTCAGCCAACTTCTTATCTCGAACAACAATGTCTTCCAGCAGATCGTCAATTGTCCAGGCAACACAGTGACTCTTGGCCTGTCCAGCGATGATGACCGCGTCGAACTGCAAGAGTCTCTCGATGAATTGGACGTTTTTCTGGGCAATAGGTTCTCCATCTGGGCCTTCCAGCACCTCAGGGCCAAGGACCGAATAGTGCTCGGTGAAGGGATTGTCTCCTTTGACTTGAAAGCTCGGCTGACTATACCGTGCTATGCTGTGGAAGAAGATGGCTTCCTCAACAGCCG
>JBHIDP010000136.1:0-7243 GCA_046760185.1 Anaerolineae bacterium | reverse complement strand
TCAAATCATATCCTCCCCCCCGTCCACGCGGATGATGCTCCCGGTGATCCAAGAGACGTTCGGACTGCTCAGGGCAACCAGCGCCTGGGCCACGTCCTCGGTCCTGGTGATGCGCCCGCTGGGGTTGCGTTTGAGAGCCTCGGCAATGATTTGATCGCTGTTGGGGATGCGGCGCATGGCTGGAGTGTCGGTCACCCCGGCCTGGATACAATTGACGGCGATCCCAGCCGGGGCCAACTCCAGGGCCAGTTGCCTGGTGTGGGATTCGAGGGCGGCCTTGGCCGCCGAGATTGCACCGTAGCCCACTATCACCCGGTGGGAACCGGCGCTGGTCATGGAGAAGACTTTGCTGCCACGCACAAGCATCTTGCGGCGCACCAAATCCTGGACCCAGTAGACCAGACTATGGGCCATAACGTTGAGTGTCATCTCCATCTGGGCCTGACTGATCTCCCCTTCGCCGTTTTCAGCGATGAAGGGGAGGAGGGTGCCGAAGGCCAGGGAATGGAGCATAACCCTAACTACCCCAGGAGGTTTGCTGGCCTGGAGGATTTCCTCCATCCTGTCCAGGACCCGTCTCCGTTTGCGCTCATCGGCGGCGTTAGTGTTGAAGAAGACTGCCTGCCGGCCCAGCGCCTCGATATCAGCCACAACCTCACGGGCTTTGGGCAGGGTGGCCTTCAGGTCCAGGTGCACTCCGAAGATGTTCATCCCCGCCTCTGCCAGCGCTCTGGCACAGGCTGCGCCGAAGCCGCTGGAAGCTCCCAGGATGAGAGCCCATTTCTCCTGCTGTTCATTGTCCCTTGTCATGGATGCCTCCTGATCTGTGTGAAGAGAGGGATAACTATTCCAGGTTTAAAGCAGCGCTGCCAGCCCTTTGCGGTCAAGTACAGAAATGTGGTGGCGGTCAAGGCGGATGAGCCCTTCGTCGGCCAGAGCGCTCAGCGCTCGCCCGACCACCTCCCGCACCGTGCCGATCTGGGTAGCGATCTCCTCCTGGGTCCACAGGCGTCGGTCAAGGGGATGACCGAGCTGTTCCTGTTGGAGAAGGAAATCAGCCAGGCGGGCCCTGACCGAGAGGAAGGAGAGGCTGTAGACACGGGCCACCAGTTGGCGGCAACGGGCGGCCAGGCTGCGGATGACAGCTTTATTCAGTGCTGGATAGATGACCAGCAATTGGGACATATCCGCCTGACTGAGTATCAGGACCGTAGTCGGTTCAACAGCGGCCAGGTTGGCCGGGTTGGGTCCGCCGTCAACGACCGGCACCTCGTTGCACGAGTCCCCTGGGCCGAGCAGAGCCAGCACTTGCTCACGCCCCTCGGCCGAGGCCCGGTAGACCTTGGCCAATCCCTTGACCACGATGTGTAGCCCGGCACAGGGACTCCCCTCCAGGAAAATGATCTGCCCGGCAGCGACCTGGCGGATTATCAACCTGGCCGCTACGTCTGCCAGGGCTTCCTCCCCCAGTGGGGCGAAATATGGGACGGCGCGCAATAGATGCAGCCTTTGCTCGTCAACGGTACCCACTGCCACCTCGATACCTTTCCTCAGATAAGCAGCTTGTGTCCAATTATTACATGCCCAGGCCGCTCTGTCAAGCCGCATTTGTGACAAAAGTCGCTGACAAGCTATCCCCAATGTGATAGTATGAGATAAAGAAATTCGTCCTGAGAAAAAGATTAGGAAGGAGTGTTCAATGGCTATCTCAGACCCTATAGTTGTCCTTATGCAGGAGCACCAGGAAGGGCTAAAAGCTCTGGAGCGCATGGCTCAGGCCGCCCGGCAGCTCAAGAACGGCGATTTTTCAGCGGGGGCTATGGCTCAGCTCGATGAAGCCGCATCCTTCATCAATGGCGAGATACGCCAGCACAACGAGAAGGAGGAAAATGCCCTCTTTCCGGCACTGGCTCAGTTTCTGCCGAGCCCCGGCCCGGTGGATGTCATGCTCTCGGAGCATCGGGAGCTTTGGAATCTGGAGGACCGGTTGGAGTCCTTGCTCAAGAAGCCGGAGGGATTGGAGAATGGCATTGCCCTGGCCGAGACGGCCTTGGCCATAGTATCCCTCCTCAGGGGGCACATTGACAAGGAGGACAACGTACTTTATCCTATGGCCCGTAACTTCCTGGGCTCGGAGGGTTTGACAGAGGTGGCACGGAAGATGGAAGAAAGAGGAGGATAGCATCCAGTGCGCATTCTGGCCGTCATCCAGGGCGAGTATGGACAACGACACGTGGACAACATCCGCGCCCACGCCCCGGCCGGCTGGACTGTTGAGGTGTGGAAGGCACCACCGGTGCTGCCGCCGGTCATTGACTATCCTGAGGATTACCTGCCCGACTCATTGCCTGAGGTTGACCTCATTCTGGCCCTGGGTGAGCATCCGGGCGTAGCCGAGTTGATCCCTGAGATCGCTCAAATGACCGGGGCCAGGGCGGTTATCGCTCCCATTGACAACGTGGCCTGGTTGCCCAGGGGGCTGGCAAACCAGCTTCAGAAATGGTTGGAGCAGATCGGTGTAGAGTCCGTCTTCCCCAAGCCTTTCTGTTCCCTGACGGAGAGTGATTACAACGTCCGGCAGTACCGGGTGGCCTACGATAGTGCCCTCATCTCCGAGTTCGCCCGTTGCTTTGGCCGCCCTGAGCTGCGGATCACTGTTGATGCGGAAACCAGGTGCATCGCCGCGGTCGAGGTAGTCCGCGACGCAACCTGTGGTTGTGCTCGTTTCGTGGCTAAGGGGTTAGTGGGAGTGGCCGTTGACGAGGCTGAGTATGAGGCCGGCCTGTTGCACCACCACTACCCGTGCCTGGCCAGCATGGGCAAGGATGCGGACTTTGGGGACACCCTGATGCACGTCTCGGGCAATCTCCTGAAGGAAAATGTGGGTGAACAGGTGAAGCCCTTCAAAGAGATTGTCTACTTCACGCCCGCTGGCCGAAGTGAGTAGCAGCGTTCAGAAGCTGGTGAGCTCCAGCAGATTGCCGTCAGGGTCGTGACAGAAGAGCTGACGAGCTCCGTCGGGCCGCGGTACTGGCCCGCCTAGGATGAGCACTCCTCGTTTTGCCAGCTCCTCCTTGGCCCTAACCACGTCCTCAACCTCAAGAGAGAAGTGAGGTGCCAACCCTACTCCCTCGCGCAATCTCTGCTCCAGTGTGAGTTCGGGCCTTTCGACCGTCTCGGCCACGATGAGGTGGACCTGGGATTCCCCACAGCGCAGCCACAGTCCAGGAGTAGGCAGCCGTTCGTCCGGCCGGGGCGCAGGCTGAAGTCCCAGGATATCAACATAGAACCTCCGTGCTTGTTCCAGGTCGCTTACCATGATGGAGACGTGGTTTAGGCTTTTGATCTGAGTCATCAGTCCACCTGCCATTCCAACATCAATTGCCTCGGTTCGTTTAGTCCTGGAGGCGGAAGGACCAGACGGCGGCGCTGATCATGACCGCTCCGAAGAGGAGGATGATCAGGATGTCGTCAAAGATGGTGACGTTGTGATCGAAGATGGTCACCCCCATTCCCAACTGGGGCAACATGTCCAGCACAAACTGGGGTAGTTCGGCAGCCTGGAAGACGACCTGGCGCAGCGAGTCAACAGCGTAGGTGAAAGGGTTGATCCGCACCAGGAATCCCATCCAACCGGGAAGGCCCCGCAGTGGGAAGAAGGCCCCGCTCAGGAAGAACATAGGCATGGTCAGGAAGTTCATGATCATCTGAAAGCCCTGCATGGACTTCATGCGGGCGGCGATGAGGACCCCCATGGAGGTCAGGGCGAAAGCGGTGATGAACATCAGGGGCCAGAGACGGAGAACAAGCCCCAGTGATAGCTCAACCCCCACCAGGGGGGCGAAGATCAGCATCAGAGTGCCCTGGATCATGGCCACAGTGCTTCCCCCCAGGGTTTTCCCCAAAGCGACTGTGGTACGGCTGATGGGTGCTACCAACATCTCCTTCAAGAAGCCAAATTCCCGGTCCCAGACGATGGAGATGCCAGAGAAGATAGAGGTGAAAAGAACCGTCATGCCGATCACACCAGGGTACATGAACTTGATGAAATTAACATCCTCACCCTGACCGACAGGCAGGCCACCGGTCATTCCTCCAATGGCCGGGGAGAGGCCGCTGCCGAAGATGAAGAGGAAGAAGAAAGGCATGGCTAGGGAGCCAACGATGCGGGAACGGTCGCGCCAGTAGCGAAGGATCTCCCGGTACCAAATGATGTATATCACCTGTAGAGTGTGCATATTTTCCTCCTCTACTTTAATGTCCTCGATGGAAGCGACGACGGGTGCGTAGATGTTGCCTCAGTTTGTCCCCCTCGCTGAGCTGCCGCTCCCGTATCTCTCGCCCGGTCAGTTTGAGAAAGACATCATCCAAAGTTGGACGGCGCAGGCTGATGGCGGCGATGTTGACCGCTGAGTTGGTGATGAACTCCGGAATAAAGCTCTCTCCATCCTCCACCTCGAAGAAGAGAGTCTCATCCTTCTGTCGTACCTCGACCCCGTACCGTTCTCGAATCTGAACTGCGGCCTGACCGTTATCGCTGGTCCTGACGGTGATGATGTCCCCTCCTACCATCCGTTTCAGAGCCTCCGGCGTGTCCAAGGCGATGATTCGGCCGTAGTCAATAATAGCGATGCGGTCGGCGTGCTCCGCTTCGTCCATGTAGTGGGTGGTCATGAAGATGGTGATGTCTTCACGGTCGCGAAGTTCCAGGATGTAGTCCCATATGCGCCGCCGCGTTTGAGGGTCCAGACCCAAGGTCGGCTCATCCAGGAACAGGACGCGGGGATAGTGCATCAGGCCCCTGGCGATCTCCAGGCGACGCTTCATCCCGCCGGAGAAGGTTTCCACCTGGTCGTTGCGCCGATCGTAAAGTTCCACCATGCCTAGAACTTCCTCTATCCGCTTTCCTCTCTCCTCCGAGGGGACGTTGTAGAGGGTAGCGTGGAAGTCCAGGTTCTCCTGAGCGGTGAGGTGTTCATCAAGGCTGGGGTCCTGGAAGACCAACCCGATGGAGCGTCGCACCTCATCCTGCTGGTAAGTAGCATCATAGCCATTGACCGTTGCCCCTCCAGAGGTTGGCTTGAGCAGGGTGCAGAGGACGTTGATGGTAGTGGTCTTACCCGCTCCATTGGGACCCAGGAATCCGAAAATCTCCCCTCGTTTGACGGTGAATGATACGTTGTCAACAGCTACCACTTCTCCGAATTTCCTCACCAGGTTCTGGACTTCGATGATATCCTCGCTCATGCTCATCTCTTTTCTGTCCTTCCTTCTGTCTCCGTCTGCATCCCCTTGAGAAAGAGTGCCAGGAGCCGTTTGAGTTGGGCCACATCTGCATCGCTCAGTTCCTCAAGGGCCTGGTTCAATTGTCCCTGTCGAGCCAAGCGCACTTCTTCCAGAAGCTCACGCCCTCTATCGGTCAGGTCCACCAATACCAGACGCCGGTCCGAGGAGTCGCTGTGCCGTTCCACCAATCCGGCATCAACCAGGCGGTCTATGATGCCGGTCATGGTCGGTGAAGTGTGGTGCATCTCGTCGGCCAAACGGCCCATCTGGCATCCCTGCCCTTGTCTGACCAAGCAGACCAGGGCCAGAAACTGGGGTACAGTCAGTTGGAAGCGAGTCAAAAGCTGGGCTGATCGTCTATGTCCCAGCCAGATCAGGCGCATGAGCAATTGCCCAATAGCCTCTATGTTCTTCTGTCGGTCCTCCATCCTTCTGCCTCAGCTTCCACATGGGTAACCTTTTTGTCACGAACAGTTAGCACCTTTATTATTTTGCTTACCAAAGCATAGCACAAGTGGCCTGGTTTGTCAAAGTGAGTGCTGGAGGGATGAGTGAAGAGTCTTGACACTGGATTCTTGATACAGTATCATTGCCGCCAGACCGACAGTAGCGAAGCTGATGCAAGGTTCCCGGTGATTTCATACGATGTAGGGAGGCGTCGCTCTCTACCTTCAGGGAGGAGGGGGAAGGATAATGTCTGCTGACAAAATGAAGGCTGTCCTGTTCTTGGGGCCCAAAAGCCTGAGTTTCGAGGAAGTCAATGTTCCGGCCATTGGTGATGACGAGATGCTGGTCAAGGTCGGCTCAGCCCTCACCTGTGGCACCGATCTGAAAGCCTATCTGCGCGGGCATCCCCTTTTCGTCCCCCCTATGCCTTTCGGCCACGAGTTTGCCGGCGTGGTGGCCAGGGTGGGGAAGGGTGTGGAGCGGTTCCGGGAAGGGATGCGAGTCGTAGCCGCCAACTCCGCTCCCTGCAATATCTGTTTCTACTGCAAACGGGGTCAGCATAACCTATGCCAGAACCTGCAAGAGAACATGAACTGGGGTGCCTATGCGGAGTACATTAAGGTTCCAGGCCCCATCGTCCAGCAGAACACCCATGTCATCCCCGATCATCTCTCCTTCCCGGAGGCGGCGGTGCTGGAGCCTCTGGCCTGTGTGGTAGCGGGCAACCAGGCCGCAGACATCCAGTGGGGTGATAGCGTAGCCATCCTCGGTGGCACGGGCCCTATTGGTCTCTTGCATTTGCAACTGGCCCTTCACCGGGGGGCGGGGCAGGTGATAGCCATCGGGCGGAAGTCTCACCGCTTGGAGGTGGCTGGTCAGTTAGGGGCGACCCATGTCATCAACGCCACCGAGGAGGATGTGGTGGCCAGGGTCAAGGATTTGACGGGGGGGCGAGGGGCAGACGTGGTGATAGAATCGGTGGGGATTCCCGAGGCGTGGCAGACGGCGGTGGATATGGTTCGGAAGGGGGGAACTGTGGTCTTCTTTGGAGGCTGTCCCTCAGGTTCCAGGGTGGAGTTTGACACCCATCGCCTCCACTACCATGAATTGACCCTGAAAGGGGTCTTTCATCACACACCCCGGACGGTAGAGAGAGCTTTGAATCTGTTGGCGGCCGGTGTGGTTGATGCCAAACCGCTGATCAGCGGCCAACTCCCTTTAGATCAGGTGGCCCGAGGGCTGGAGATGATGGCCGACGGTCAATGCATCAAGATGGCCATCGTCCCTTGAGGTGTTCCTGGATTATCGCTTCGGGACCGTTCACACAGTGCGCTTTTGCGCGCTGAATTCGCTTGACACTTCCATGGTCAGTAGTTTTGCACTTTTTGCGTGGGGCATGCTGTCAACGGATTTCTGGAACGAATTGAACGGATACGACGCATTCAGCACGATTTCTTTCGTCTGAACTGGCTCTGAATCCGTTCAATCCGCTCTAATAATCCGTTGACAG
>JBHIDP010000135.1:0-7272 GCA_046760185.1 Anaerolineae bacterium | reverse complement strand
GAGGTCTCCGGGTACTTCTTGAGACCCTTCGGGCTGAGCCCTTCGACCCTTCGACAGAGCTCAGGACGAGCTTCGCTCAGGATAAATTCCGTGGACCGCAAAGTCCGTGTCATCCGCCGTCGGACAAAATAGCTTCCAATCGGTCTTCAATGCCATTAATGCGAATGAGCAGGTAAATCGTCGTGTATATGTTCAGCGATGCGATGATGTTCCTCGCCTGATGCGTTCACAGGATCAATATGGATTGTGGCATTGGAAAGATATCGCAAATGATGCAAGAGCTGGTGTCGGACCTCCTTGGCAATCTCGTGTCCCCTTTCAACAGAGAGTTCTGGACACACGGTTAATATTTACCTCTGCATGAAGCCGATGGCCTAACCATCTTATCCGCACTTCAGTGACGTCGTAAACCCCTTGGGTGTGATGATTCACCGTGTGTTTGATTTGAGTCTGGCTAAAATCTGTGGAGGAGTGGAGCCTTCAGGCGGATAAAACCGGCTAAAGCCTCGACTCCCACAAGTTTTGGCCACGCTCGTTTGATTTCATCAATGACCTCTGGGTCTACCCCATCGAGTAGGCGGGAGAAAACAGACTTACCAGATTCCCATACGATTCGGAAGATTGCCGCCGTAATAAGAAGACCGACGAGAGGGTCTGCCAATGGATAGCCCAGCCAGACTCCAACTGCACCGAAAAGAACGGCCAAACTGGTCAGGCCGTCTACCCGGGCGTGATAACCATCGGCGATGAGAGCGGCACTACCGATCTCTTTGCCAACCTTGATGCGAAAGATTGCCACAGCCTCATTCCCAAGGAAGCCAATCACAGAGGCAGCAATCACCGCCCAAATATACCCTACTGTCTGCAGGTGAAAGAGACGATCAATAGATTCGTAACCAGCGACAATGGCGCTGAACAAGATGGTCAATACAATGACCACACCTGCCAGGTCTTCCACAGGCCCATAGCCGTAGGTGAACCGCTTGTTGGGTTTCAATCGTGCCAGCCTGAAAGCAATCCACAGCGGGATAGACGTAGCAGCATCGCCGAAGTTGTGGATCGTGTCTGCTAGAAGCGCCACGCTTCCTGAAAATAAGACGATAACAACCTGAAACAGGGCCGTTGCAAGTAGTCCAAGAAATGACCACTTGACAGCCCCAATCCCTCGTCGAGTGGTAAGAATGGTTGGATCTAAGGCGCCGTGAGTAGGGCTATGAGCATTTTGTTGACGACTGTGCTCATGCGCCTGGTTGTCTTTATGGGAATGTCTATGACCGAACATATAATGACCTCTCTAATTCAAGCCCGATGGCGGATAGCATCAGCCGGGCCGAAATTGATAAGATCTTTGACCTGCTTGACGCATCCCTGACCGGATTGGAGGCGGAGGTGGGGTAGTCATTACGTCTTTATCTGTTTTAGCGCTTCGGCCGCTTTGTCACGCACGCGCCAATCGTCGTCCTGTAGAGCGCTGATGAGTGGTTCCACGGCCCGAGGGTCACCGATCTTCCCCAGAGCCTCCGCTGCTTCACGACGCAATATCACATCATCCTCGCCCAGGGAGCGGATGAGAGGTTTCACTGCGCGGCTGTGGCCGATCTTCCCCAGTGCCTTGGCTGCTTCCCGACGCACGCCGTTGTCGTTGTCGCTCAGTGCTCTGATGAGCGGTTTGACTGCCCTGGCGTCCCCGATCTTACCCAGCGCTTCGGCCGCTTCCCAGCGCATGTCCCCATCGTAGTCGTGCAAAGCGTTGATCAGCGGTTCGACCGCACCCTCGTCTCCGATTTTCCCCAGGGCCCCGACCGCTTCCCGACGTACGTCCCCATGGTAGTCGTGCAGGGCCTTTAAGAGAGGCTCTATCGCCTTGCTATCTCCAATCTTGCCCAGGGCCTCGGCTGCCTCGCGACGTACCTCGGCGTCATCATCCCGCAGGAGCCTGATGAGGGGCCTCACCGCGCGGGGGGCCTCAAGCTTGCCCAGGGCCCAGACTGCTCTCCACCGTACGTCAGCATCATCGTCGCGCAAAGTGCCGATGAGGGGCTTCACCGCCTGAGGATCGCCGATCTTCCCCAGCGCCCAGGCTGCTCTCCAGCGCACATCCCGGTCATCGTCGTGCAGGGCTTTGATCAGCGGTTGGACCGCTCTGGTATCCCCGATCTTGCCCAACATTCCGGCTGCTCGCCAGCGCACGGTCCCATCGCTGTCGCCCAGGGCCTCGATGAGAGGCTCCGCTACCCGGCTGCCCCCGATTTTCCCCAGAGCCTCGATTGCTTCCCGACGCACTGCTCCATCGTCATCCTGCAGGGCGCGGATCAACGGCTCTGTAGCCCGCTGGTCCCCGATGGTCCCCAGAGCCTCGGCCACCCTCCAGCGTACATCTGCATCCTCGTCGGTCAGGGCTTCGATGAGTGGTTCCACCGCATCCTCGCCGATCTGCACCAACACCCTTAAGGCTTTGTCACGGGCCGCCCAGTCGGCGCTGTGCAGGGCCGCCATGAGCGGCTCTACTGCCATCTCGCCGGTCTGTCTCAACGCTTTGGCTGCCCGCCAGGCCACGTCCTTGTCCTCGCTACACAGAGCGCCGATCAGCGGCTCCATTGCCTCTCGGCCTATCTTTGCCAGCACGTTGGCCGCTTCCTGGCGCACACGCCAGTCGGTGTCATGCAGGGCTTCGATCAGTGGCTGGACCGCCTGGGCGTCGCCAATCTTGCCCAGTACGGCCGTGACCCTCAACCGCACATCTTCATCGTCGTCGTGCAGGGCCTGGATAAGGGGTGCTACCGCTCTGGCATCTCCCATCTTCCCCAGCGCCGCGGCAGCCCGGTCACGGACCCGCCAGTCGGCATCGCGCAAAGCTCGGACGAGTGGTTCCAGGGCGTGGGGGTCACGAATGTTCCCCAGGGCCAGGGCCGCCCTATCGCGAATGTGCCAGTCGGAGTCGTGCAGAGCCCCAACCAGGGCTTCCACTGCCTGAGGGTGGCCGATCCTGCCCAAAGCTTCAGCCACTCTCCAACGTACGTCGTTCGACTGAGGGTCACGAACGTCTCTATCGCTGTTGCGCAAAGCTGCGACTAACGGCTTTACGGCCGGCTCACCGATCTGCACCAGCACCTCTGTTGCTCTACGAGAGACAGCCTCGTCACCGTGATGCAGGCTCTCGATGAGTGCCTCCACTGCATCTTCTCCGCTCTGGGCCAGGATTGTAGCTGCTCTCTCCCATACCTCCGGCTGTTCACTTTGCAAGGCGTTGACCAGAGGCTCGACCGCCTCCTTGCCTATCTGCGTCAGGGAAGAGGTGGTTATGGACAGCACGGTCTGGTCGAGGATCGGTAGCCCTTTTTGCACCAACTGATCGGCGGCATGAGGGCCACCAATCTGCCCCAGAATGGCCACAACCTGACGGGTGACAGCCTCATCTTCGATCTCAAACAGGCCAGCCAGGAAGTCTGTCACTCTTTTTCCTCCCAGGCGGGCCAGTTCTACCGCTGACGACCCTGCAGTGGGGCCGAAGTCCCAACGGCCGAGAAAGTCCACCAGGCGGTCCGTTACCTGCTGCTTTGCCTCTTCTCCCAATCCTCTGACATCGGCGGCCAGACAGGCCAGGGAGAGGAACAACGATTCGTCACTCTCCACAGTGTTGAGGATGTGGGCTATCAGTTCGGAACGCTTCTCCCCCAACAGCCCAGCTAACAGCACTATCGGCTCCCACCACCAGGGGTCGTGAACCACCTCATCCCAGTTTCGGGGTTCAAATCCAGGCCAGCGCCGCTGCAACTCTCTTGCGGCGAACTGCTCTTGGAGGAGCTGGTGGTGGAAGCGAAGGGTGCGCTGACGTCCATCGGCAAAGGCCATGAGTCCCACATCCACGGCCTGGGTGAGGAGGTTCATGGGGTCTTGTGCCCTGGTCTGCTCCCGAACGATGTGGCATGCCTCCTCCAGATTGATAACAGTCGTGTGTTCTCTCTGCATCATGGTGTAGGCCAGGACCTCCAGGGCTCGCCGTCCTTCGACTGACCTGATCCAGGAAAAGCCAGGTGGGGCATTGGCCGGCACTGGTCCCTTTTCCTTTCTGGCCAGAAGGTCAACATACTCCCCGATGAGGTTCCCCTGACTGTGCGGTACCCTCCCTGTCCTGACCACCATTGAAAGCAGGAGGGGATTACGCACCATGTCTATCGCCCCCCCATCCCTCAGCGATTGGAAAAGGGCCCGGCCACCCTGGCGGAGATGGCGCTCGACATAGCGCTGCACCGTCTGGTCATCCAGGGGTCTGATAGTGGCCTGGAGCAGGCCAAGCTCTCCGTTGTAGTGGGCGGTACGGCAGGCCAGAATGAAGTTATTGTGGGGATACCTGTCCATGAAATCTTGCAACCGCGCCACATTCTGCTGGAAACGACGCCCTGGCATCTCATTCAGAGCATCGAGGAAGAGGGCCAGCCTGCCCTGCTCAAGGTGATCTTCCAGCTTGGAGGCTATGCGGTGGCCGCCATACTGTGCCAGGATGTCTCGCAGGAAGGGCAGCAGATCTCCACCTCTGTAGGTGTCCAGGCTGGCGAAGAGAGGTAGTTTGCTTCCGCTTTCCTGAAGGGTGTGCAGACATAGGTGCCGTAGGGAGGTGGTCTTACCAGCACCCGGTTCGCCCAGGATGATTAGCTTATCGTGCTGTCTGAGGGCTTGCAGCAGTTTGAGGTCTCGGCCCTCCAGGGTTACTGTGCGTCCAGTGGGAAGCAGAGTTGGTAGCTCCACCATGAGCTCCGACTCTGTCAAGCTTCTGGCCTCCAGAGCCTGCCTGAGGGCGCGGCGATACTGCCAGTTCATCCAGGGCGCTATGAGGGGGGTCAGGAACCTGGTCAGAGGAGCAATGGCTGGCGGCCGTGATGGCACAGCGGCAGGCAATCTCTCGACCGGAGCTGCTTCCTGCTCCAGGGGCAAGATCATGCCGTCCGGGGAACGCATGTAGAGCATGGGGATGCTCCAGTCAATGGCATCGTGCCAGTTGGCCCCCAATTCCTTGATAATCCCTTTGCGCCCTTCCACCATAGCCAAGTCCACCGGGGAACTCTGCCTCAGAGCTCGGTAGAACCGGCTGAAGAATGTCAGGGTGCCTGAACCTGTCGGGTCAAGCTGTGTGACCACTACCGCCAGTAGTCCACCTCTCACCAGCGCCAGCGCCAGGCTGAGCAGGGCTTTGAGGTCCGACAGTTGGTCGCTCTGGTGAGCGTTCAGGACGGCCAGCCGAACACCGCTGTTCCCCAGAAACTGCAACAGCGTATGACTATCAATCCACTGCTGTTCACCGCCTGCCTCGCTGAAGATCAGGTAGCCAATTCCATTGCGGAGCGTCACCGGCCCCGAGTAGTGCAGTATGTGGTATCCCTCTCTCAGCCGGCCTTGCAGGTTGGCCATGGTAGCCGCTGTGGTCACAACTTCCATCTGCTCCTCTGCCATGAGGTCACGCAGAGCACGACTGAACAGCTCCTTCTCCTGGTCGAACTGTGGTGCATCCCGATCAACCGCATTTGACGCCAGGTGGAGCAGACGCAGCGGGGGCCGCACGGTCATGATCTGCGGCCGATCACCCATGTCAATGAATCGCACCAGGAGGCAGCGAGGGTCAAGGGAGAGGTAGGAAGGACGGTAATAGAGGAGTTCCCAGGGGAGGTAGGCCAGTTCGCTGGGAAGGTGGAGACGGAGGCGCAGGCCCACGTCGTGGTGGAGACGGGACCTGACGCTTCCAAAGCAGGTCATGACATCCATGGGGAAGAGGGCCTGGAAGAGGTCGCTGCCCAGAGCCTCAATGCTTGTCCTGTCGGTGGGAGGTCTTGGCCACGTGTCCGATTGCAACGCAGACATGACCGAGGCCGGTAGTTGGAAGGAACCTCTGGCGCTCTCACCGCGCGGCCCGCTCACTTCGACGACGTAACCGCTAACAGCATTGCCTCTCAGTTTGATATCCAGGTTTTTGTACCGGTACACCACAAACCCTTGTCCTTAAGGTCGGTCCGAAAGTAGACGAATCTGCCTGATCTGCTCTCAACTTGGTGGGTCGAGGATGGAACGTGGACTGAAATAGCGTGGTTATTATATCATGCCTCAGCGGGAAGAGCCAAGATAAAGGATCACTGGATCGAAGGAGACACTTGCGAAAAGAGGAAGGAAAGGGTATTATTGTGGATGTTTATACGGTCTCTCTTTTCCTCATCCACCTGGCAGGACCAACCAGACCCCGCCAACCGTTAGCAACATTCCAATGATGATCCTAATCGTCAACTTCTCACCCAGAAAGAGGGCAGACAGGGGGGCGGCGAAGAGAGGGGAGGTGCTGGTCAGGGTAGCAGCTCTGGCTGCGCCGGCCAACTGTACCGCAGCGACGTAAAGCAAGCTGCCACCCCCTGTTCCTAGAAAGCTGGCTGTCGTTACTATTAACCAGAACTGTTGGTCGTGGGGACGGAAGACTCGCTCCTGCTGGCGCAGCGATACCACCGAGGTGAGAACCAAGGCCGTGGCCCACATTCGCACTCCCGCAGCCGCCAGGATATCCAGATCGGTGATCCCTATCTTGAGGATCGCGGTGGATAGGGCCCAGCAGACGGCAGCTATCAGGGCCAGGCCTACTCCCTCCTTGTTGGCCGGAACGATACTGGCCGCTGATTGAGCCGGTGGTGTAGCCACAAGGTAGACGCCAGCCACCACGAGCAGGGTCCCCAGAGCTGTAATCCAGGTGATGGACTCCCCCAGGAAAATGGCAGCCAGGGCCAGAGTGAGCAGGGGGTAGGAAGAGGCGATGGGCATTGCCCTGGAGACCCCGATCAAACCCATGCTCCTGAAGAAGAGGGTGTCCCCCAGCACGAGGCCGATCAGGACTGACCCCACCAGGTAGAGGAGCGGGACGACAGGAATCCGGGTCACCTCCCCTAGCTTGCCAAGTTGGGTCAGGAACAGCAACAGGAAGGCTGAACCGAAAAGGCTGCGAAGGGTGTTGAGGGAGACGGGGCTGACCCGATGGAGCTGGGATTTCAGCAAGACGGTGGATGCAGCCCAACAGAAGGCTGATGCCAGGGCGGCGATTTGGCCGCTCACGGAACTTCAACAAAAAGACCGACCCCACTCCTGGGGGCGGAAATCGGTCCCTCTAAAATTAGCAGGCGCAATTGGTTTCATATACCTGTACCGTCTACGGGATCGGACAGCGGCGTAAGCATAGCATGAAAATGGATGGCTGTCAATGCTGACTTTCGTAGCGAAAGTCCGGGGAGAACGAGGGGCTTCGTC
>JBHIDP010000134.1:0-7319 GCA_046760185.1 Anaerolineae bacterium | reverse complement strand
TTTTCATTTCGAAAAGGATAGAACCATCACCGATTGGCTGTTCTGGGTCTTCGAAGCTCGCCTGACCGAAGTGAAAGATCGCCTGGGACCACAAGTCGAACTGGAGCGCTGGGACAAAGGCTGGGTTAGAATCCACGAGACAGTCCCTTATACCTACCTGGACGAGGACCTTTTGGCCGAGGCAGCCGAAAAACTGGCCAGGATGATAGCCGTGTTGCAACCGATCTATGAAGAGGAAACGATGGAGTTGACATGAAGCCGACCGGCGGTAAGGATGGCAGAGAGGTGCTTTTGAATAAACAGGCGCAATTCATGCGGGATTCAACCTGCAAATTCCCGGCAAAATCAATGTCAAAAACCGGAGTTCTTGCGCCTGTTTATTTAGGAGCCCATATGTCTATCGCCGGCGGGGTTGACAAAGCCATCCTGCGCGGTCAAGAACTGGGCTGTGATACTATCCAGATGTTCACCAAGAGCTCCAACCAATGGCGGGCCCGGCCCCTGGCCGAGGAGGAAATAGACCGTTTCCACCAAAACTGGGAGAGAAGCAGAATCAGGCCCATTGTCGGTCACGACTCCTATCTCATCAACCTGGGTTCTCCCGATCAGACTTTGTGGCAGAAGTCGCAGGAGTCCTTTCTGGTGGAGATGGAACGTTGTGAGATCCTGGGTCTCCCCTACCTGGTGATCCATCCTGGCTCTCACATGGGAACGGGAGAGAAAGCAGGGTTGAGGCGCATCGCCGAAGCCCTCAACGATATCCAGGCCAGGACAACAGGTTATCAGGTGGAGATTCTGTTGGAGACCACGGCCGGGCAGGGGACTAACCTTGGCTATCGCTTCGAGCATCTGGCTCAACTGATTGAACTGGTCGAGGAGGATGAACGACTGGGGGTCTGTTTTGACACCTGTCACGCCTTTGCGGCCGGCTACGAATTGCGCACACCGCAAGGGTATGCTGACACCTTTCAGCGGTTTGACGGCATCGTGGGTTTGGCCCGCCTGAAAGTCTTCCACTTCAACGACTCCAGGAAGGAGCTGGGCAGTCGGGTAGATCGGCACGCGCACATCGGCCAGGGTCATCTTGGCCTGGAGCCCTTCCGCATGATCCTTAACGATGAGCGATTCCAGGGCATGCCCATGCTTCTGGAGACACCCAAAGGACTCGACATGGCGGAGGATAAGAGGAACCTGGCGGTCCTGCGGGGGCTAGTTGAGGAGAAGGCCCGATGAACTACCGCGAACACACCGATCCTTTCCGGCCCCGCCGTACTGACCAAGAGCGCGGTACGGAGCTGCTGCTGGTCCGACACGGCCAGTCGGTATTCAACCGCGATGGTGAGGTGGCCGGCACCGATAGCCCCCTGACCGATCTGGGTTGGAGGCAAGCGCGGTTGGTGGCCGACTGGCTGGCAGAGAACCACCAGGTGCAAGCTCTCTATACCAGCCCGATGCGGAGAGCCCTTCAGACCGCCCAGGTTGTCGCGGACAGGCTGGGTCTGACGATCACCATCAAAGATGGGCTGCGAGAAGCGGAGACCTGGTACGTTGATGAACTGCCGAGGGGCGGTGGTCCTTTTGCGCTCCGGAATGATGGCCGCTGGCAGATCACGGCAAAGACCGCGCCGATATACCACCAATTCCGAGAGGAGATCTTGCAGGCTCTTGAAGAAATCCTGACCGAGAGCTGGGGAAAGACCATTGTGGTGGTCAGCCACGGGGGGACGATGGCCACCATCGTGCGCAGCCTGATGGGTGGCCACGCCGTGGCGGTGCACAGCGACAACACGGCCATCCACAAATTCTACTGGCAGGACAACCGCTGGTACCTGGAATACCTCAACCGGCGGGAGCACCTGCTGGGGGGCGGATTGACGGAGGAAGGGAACCCCTAAAAGCTCGTCCAGCCGGCGAAGATGACCTCATGACTTGATTGCGCGATGAGGGATAGTGTGGCATAATCACGCTGAGGTGGGCAGAGATGACGGCCAATCAACCCAGCACGGATCGCCCCTGGTTCCGGTTCTACGATGAGGGGGTGCCCCATACCCTGGAGGTGCCCCTGCTCACCGTGCCTGACTTCCTGCGCCGGTCGGCGGAGAAATACCCCTCGCAGGTGGCCACCATCTTCCTGGGTGGTCGGCTGACCTACAGCCAGTTGCAGGAGCAGGCCGACCGCTTGGCCAACGCCCTGGCCGACCTGGGGGTGAAGCAGGGCGACCGGGTGGCCATCATGCTGCCCAACTGCCCCCAGGCCATCATGGCCTACTATGCCATCCTCTCGTTGGGGGCAGTGGCGGTCATGACCAACCCCCTGTACGTGGAGCGGGAACTGGAGCACCAGTGGACCGACGCCGGCGCTGAAACCGCTGTCATCCTGGACCGGCTGTGGCCGCGCGTGCAGAAGGTGCGCCCCCGCACCCCGCTTCGACAGGTGATCGTCACCGGTATCCAGGACTACCTGCCTTTCCCCAAGAACCTGCTCTATCCTATCCAGGCCCGGCGCGAGGGGACATGGATTGAGGTGCCGCCAAGCGAAGGGATAGTCACCTTCAAAGACCTCATCGCCAGCCATCCGGCGACGCTCCCCCCAAGCGAGGTGCAGCCCGACGATCTGGCCTGTCTGCAGTACACCGGCGGCACCACTGGCATCCCCAAGGGGGCCATGCTGACCCACGGCAACCTGGTGGCCAGCGTGACGCAGATCCGCCAGTTCCTGCTCCCGGACAGCCAGGAAGCTGAAGACCGCGCCTTGGCCGTGTTGCCCCTGTTCCACGTCTACGGTATGAGCGGGGTGATGAACCTGGGCGTTCACCTGGCGGCGACCCTGGTACTCCTCCCTCTCCTCGACCTCAAGATGCTGATGGAAGCCATCCAGAAGGAACGGCCGACCTTCTTCCTGGGGGTGCCGGCTTTGTACACGGCCGTGAACAGCTATCCCGGTGTGGATAAGATGGACCTGACCAGCATCAAGGCCTGCTTCAGTGGGGGAGCGCCGCTGCCGGTGGAGGTGATCGAGCAGTTCGAGCAGCGTACCGGGGCGCGCATCGCCGAGGCCTACGGTATGACCGAGACCTCATCGGTCACCCACGTCAACCCCAGGTATGGCCTGCGCAAGTTCGGCAGCATCGGGGTGCCCATCGTCGGCACCGATGCCCGCATCGTGGACACCGAGACGGGGAGGCGGGACCTGCCGCCCGGTGAGGTGGGAGAGTTGGTGGTGCGCGGGCCGCAGGTGATGAAAGGCTACTGGAACCAACCGGCCGAGACGGCTGAGGCGCTGCGCGACGGCCCGGACGGAAAGTGGTTGTACACCGGCGACCTGGCGCGGATGGACGAGGACGGCTATTTTTACATCGTGGACCGGAAGAAGGACCTGATTCTGACGGCCGGGTTCAACGTCTACCCTCGTGAGGTCGAGGAGGTATTGTATCAGCACCCGGCGGTGTTGGAGGCGGCGGTGGTGGGCATACCCGATGTGGTGCGCGGGGAGAAGATCAAGGCCTTCGTCGTCCTCAAGCCGGGGGAGACGGCCACTACCTCGGAGATCATCGCTTTCTGTCGGGAGCGATTGGCGAAGTACAAAGTGCCTCGGGCCATCGTCTTTCGCCAGGCTCTACCCAAGACGGCAGTGGGTAAGGTATGGCGTCGGGTGTTGAGAGAGGAGGACGTGGCCCACCGGTTGGGGCAGTTGGGGGAGGAGTAAGGGGGACGCACATCCTCGGAATCATACGAAAGCCCTTTCGCGGTCCTCCCTTTCGTGAGTTTCGTGTTCCAAACGCCCACCACAATCAGGAGCTTCCCCATGCTCAACCGACGCTCGACCAAAGGACATGACTTCGAGCAACTCTCCCATGACGTGATCGGCGCGAGGTGGAAATTCCCATCACCTACGACGGCGTGGTAGTCACCAAGCGCCGTGTGGATTATGTCATTTGGGATGATACTGACGAATTGATCCTGGAGACCAAGGCTAGAAGCGCCATCCTGTCCGAGGACGTCGAGCAGTGCCTGCTGTACCTGCATCAAGGGGGCTACCGCGTGTGTTTGCTGGTCAACTTTGGAGAGAAACCTCTGGGCGTGCGGCGCTTTGTGCACACACCGGTGGAATAATATCATCCTCAGGCCAGGAGAGATGGCAACGGTGCCCAAGGGGATCGCTCACCGCTCTCATTCTACCCTGTGGAGTGTGGTGATGCTCCTGGAGGGGATCTTCCCCTTCACCCGTCGGGATGGAGATAGAAGAATGCCGGTGGCCAGCGGGGACGAGGCCCATCTTGAACAGGTGAACCTGGCTGAGGAGTCGAGGAAGCTTTACCAGCCCTTCACCCCTGTCAACCTGATTGCGGTTGATGACTTCATGATGAGGATGATTCTGGTGCAGGGTGAAGGTCGCCCCCATCGGCACCAGAAGAGGAGCGAACTCTTCTTCGTTCACGAAGGCGTGGTTCAGTTGCAGACTGAGGAAGGGGATGTGACTCTGGAGGAGGGGGAGATAACGGTGGTGCCCAGGGAGGTGGAGCACCGCCTGGTGGCCGGGGATCGAGCCATCCTTCTACTGTTTGCCAGGAGCTAAAAGGTTGCCAGGAAGAGGGCAACTCGCGCTTAGGCGCAAAATTGGGGGTTGAAATCTTAGAAGAGAGATGGTATAATAGCAAAGACCAAACATAATGGGGGAAGCATCTTCAGTTCACACCAGCAATCTGCTGCCAGAGAAAGGAGAGAGATGAAATGGCCGAGGTACTGGTCGGGAATATAACCCACTATTACACCAGAATCGGTGTGGCTGTTGTGGAGCTGACCGATGTCTTGAAACGGGGTGATCCAATCCACATCAAGGGAGCCACAACCGATTTTGAGCAGGAAGTCAAATCTATGCAGATTGAACACGGAGCTGTTGAGCAAGCCGAACCCGGCCGAGCTATAGGGCTCAAGGTGGATCAGAGGGTGAGAGAGGGGGACACGGTTTACAAGATTGTAGAAGATTGACGGCACAGAGCCGAAGGAAGACAGAGCGGGTTTAGTAGCTCTTGAGGTGTTGTCGCTGCAAAAGCTACTAAACCCGTTTTGTTTTCTGGGGAAGGAGGTCTGGAAAGAGAAGCACTATGGCTCAAACAACCCTTGTCGTCTGTATCTTTTCCTAAGAAGTTCCAAATAGAGGGGCATAATACGATGGTACAGCCAATAGAGAGGTGGCCAGGGCGCGTAGTCGTAGGCTCCGATGTGGTGCACCAACTGCCCTCCAAAACCACTCTTGAAGCGGTAGACACCCCACAACGGGTCCGACTGGTCCATAACGTCGGGCCCCCCCCACATGTCGTAGACGGTGCATCCCTGAGCCCTGGCCCAGCGCATGGCCTCCCACTGCAAGAGGTGGTTGGGCATCAAGTTGCGGTGACGAGCGGTAGACGCGCCGTACATGTACCAGACCTTCTCCCCAAACCGGAAGATGATCAGACCGGCCAGAATCTCCTCCTTGTAGACAGCCAGGAAGAGTTGAGCCAGTTCACCCTCCAGGAAGGTCTGCCACACGTCTCTGTAGTAGTCGAAAGGCCGGATGATGAAGCCGTCACGGACGCTGGTCTCGCTGTACAGGTCGTAAAACGAAGGCAGATCCTTAACCGTGCCCCTGATAACTTGAACTCCCCTTCGGCCGGCCAAACGGACGTTGTAGCGGGTCTTGGGCTTCATCTTCCCGAGCAACTCCTCCTCGCTATCTCGCAGGTCTATGAGGAGGGTGCTTTTGAACTGAATCTGCTCTCGGGAAGGAATCCATCCCCTTCCCCTTAAGGTCTTTTTGACTTCCTGGGCAGTGGCTAAATCCTCCCTGGCCCAACCCAGCGGCACATCCGGATCTATCTTGACGAAGACACTGCGCTGAATCCTGGCCGTCTCCTCCAAGGCAGCTAATACCCGGCCTAGAAGCTCGCTGTTTTCATAGGGCAAAGCCGGTCCCTTGGGGACGTAGAGCACGCTGAGCGGCAATCCCGACATCTCTCGACGCAGCACTGAGGCAGCCGCTGCCACCGTTCCCTGCTGTTCGAAGAGAAGACGGATTGGAGTCCAACTGTGGCGGGATTTGAAATGGCCCCATTCGTAGGACTGCAGGATGTGGTTGTAGGGAAGTGAGGCCAGGGCCTCATTCCACCGATGGCCATCCTTTACCTCTGTGATCTGTATCATAGTGGCCACATAGCCAAGACTTTGGTCACCAACCTGTAGAGAAGCGGACGGTAGACGTAGTCATAGGCCCCAATGTAGCGTACAACACGACCGCCGAAGCCCTGTTTGAAACGATAGACTCCCCACATCCCACCTTTCCTCTTTTCGGCCAGCCAGTCTTTATCAGGGTCGGCGCCAACTTCATCAGGGATGCCCCACAGGTCGTAGAAATGACATCCCCGTCCCTTGGCCCATTTGATGGCCTCCCACTGCAAAAGGTGGTTGGGCATCAGGTTGCGATGTCGGTTCGAGGAAGCGCCATACATGTACCAGGCTTTCCGGCCGCAGGCGAAAGCCATCAAACCTGCTAGAATCTCGCTCTGATAGGAGGCTAGCAACAAGGTGCACATCCCCACAGGCGCAAAAAGGTACCATGCTTCCTGGTAGTAGCCTCGTTGATGGATGGCAAAGCTATCTCGCTGGCTGGTGATCTGGCTCAGGCGGTAGAAGGTTGGGAAATCTTCACTTGCTCCCTCCCGAACCTCCACCCCCTTCCTCTCCGCCAGACGGATGTTGTAACGGGTTTTGGATTTCATCCTGGCCAAGAGGGTCTCCAGGTCAGCCCGCAAGTCCAGATGAAGGGTGCTGCGTGGCTGGATCGTCTGTGGACTGAGCCGAAACCCCATCCCTTCCAGCCATTGAGCCAAAGCAGGATCTTCCTCCCAATCAGGTTCAATGCGGGTGAAGATAGCTCCAGCCTGGCGGGCCCGTTGATGGATGGTGGAAAGGAGGAGGGAAAATGCCTCACTGTCGGCGGGGTCGCACAATGGCCCTTTGGGGATGTAGGCCAGGGTGCCCACAGGCAAGGGGCGAAAGAGCATCAGGGCCCCAGCCACTATCCGACCACCTCTTTCCACAGCCAGGTGGTAAGGCCGCCAGCCATATCGTGCTTTGAACTGACCCCAAAGGTGAGTTTGCAGGAGATGCCCGGTAGCCATGTCAGCTACAAAGGCATCCCATCTCTCACCATCAACCTCTTCCAGACAAGCTAATGACACTGATACACCTCGCACCCTTCCATTATACCAGAGAATGGCTCAGATTTCACGTCATGCGAAAAACTCTTGACAAAGGGCCTGAACTATAGTAAAATAAAT
>JBHIDP010000133.1:0-7521 GCA_046760185.1 Anaerolineae bacterium | reverse complement strand
GTTTCCGCCTGAAGGCTCCACTCCCCAAGGCTTTTTGAGCCAACCTCAATCAGCCTACTGACCTCAGCTATCATGGAGGATGTTAATGCACGAAGAAGTGATCATTTCTGGTTTCGGTGGACAGGGAGCCCTGTTTGCCGGACAACTTTTGACCTACGCCGGGATGGCCCAGGGGAAAGAGGTAACCTGGATCCCCTCCTATGGCCCCGAGATGCGCGGCGGGACGGCCCACTGCATCGTCATCGTCTCTGATGAACCTATCGGCTCCCCCATCATCTCCCACCCCACAGCGGCCATCGTCCTCAATCCTCCTTCTATGGACAAATATGAATCGCTGGTCAAAAGCGGGGGCCTTCTGATTATCAACAGTTCTCTGGTGCCTCGCTCCCCCGTCCGGGAGGACATTCGCGTCGTCAAGGTTCCGGCCAGCGAAATATCAGAACAGTTGATGGGGAGCGCTCGCCTGGCCAATATGGTCACCCTGGGGGCGTTGGTGGAGATGACCAACGTTGTACCGCTAGAGGCCCTTTCCGCCGCCCTCGAAGAGCATCTACCACAGCGACACCGTGATCTACTGGAGCCCAACAAGGAGGCCCTAAAGCGAGGAGCGGACGCAGCCCGAGTGGCTGCTTGATCCCCCTCACCTTACTCAATCATCTTCAGCAGTTCCTGGTACTCAGCCTTGGGCATGGTGAACCAGTGCTCTCGCGCTGGAAACTCGCCGCTGCGCACCTCCTCAGCGTACTCAGTCAATCCCTCCTGGATCAGCTTGCCCGCTTCAGCGTAGCGTTTGGCAAATTTGGGGGTGAAGTCGGGGTAGAGGCCGAATATGTCGTGGAAGATGACCAGCACCCCATCGCAGTCTGGGCCGGCCCCCAGGCTGATGATGGGGACATCGGCTCGCTGGGTGATAAGCTGGCCCACTTTAGCCGGGACCGCTTCCAGCAGGATAGAGAAGGCCCCAGCCTCCTCCAGAGCCTTGGCATCATCCATGATCTTTCTGGCCATCAAGGCGTCCTTGCCCTGAACCTTGAAACCCCCCAACATCGTCATGCTCTGCGGTGTGAGTCCCAGGTGGCCCATCACCGGGATGCCCGCCTTGACAATAGCTTCCACCCGGTCAGCCATGTCCACTCCCCCCTCAAGTTTGACCCCATCGCAACCGGCCTCGCTCATGAAGCGGCCCGCATTGCGCACCGCTACCTCCACTGAGGGCTGATAGGACATGTAGGGCATATCCCCCAGGACAAAGCCATTCTTGCAGCCGGTGGTCACCGCCCGGGCATGGGTGATCATATCCTCCATGGTCACCGGCAGGGTGGTCTTGTACCCCAGGACCGTCATCCCCAGGGAATCCCCCACCAGCACAATATCAATCCCGGCCCGGTCCACCAGGACGGCCATCGGATAGTCGTAGACGGTAATCATGGTAATCTTCTGTCCCTGTCGCTTCATCTCTAAGAGCTGTGGCAGGGTAACTTTGCTTCTCTCAGCCATTGCCTCCCTCCTCCTCCAGGCAGCGATTGGTAGTAGCTCCTTGCCATCAGGTGAATGATGCAAAAATTTGCTGTCGTATCAGTTAATCAACAGGCTACAGCCCGCATAACCTCGGCCGCTGCTTCGATAGTGCGTTCGATCTCTTCCTGCCCATGCACCAGAGACATGAACCCAGCCTCGAATTGGGAAGGGGCCAGATATACCCCTCGCTCCAGCATCCCCTGGAAATAATGAGCGTATCGGGCCGTGTCTGAGCTCTTGGCTGAGGCATAATCGGTCACCGCTTGGTCAGTGAAGAAGAGACAAAACATGGTCCCCACCCGGGTCTGGAAGATCGGTATCCCAGCCTCCTCGGCGGCCGCCCCGATCCCCGTCACCAGCCGCTCTGACCTCTCCTCCAGCGTGTCGTAAACCCCCGGCTGGGCCAGAACCTTGAGAGTCTCGATACCGGCCGTCATGGCCAGAGGGTTACCGGAGAGGGTGCCAGCCTGGTACATGGGTCCGGCCGGGGCCACCGTCTCCATGATCTCCCGCTTGCCTCCATAGGCCCCCACCGGGAGTCCTCCGCCGATCACCTTGCCCAGGGTGGTCAAATCCGGGTCAATGCTGTACAGTTCCTGGGCCCCGCCCCGGGCCACCCGGAAGCCAGTCATCACTTCGTCGAAGATGAGCAGGGCCCCATGGGCCCTGGTTACCCGGCGCAGCCCGGCCAGGTAGCCCTCTTTGGGGGGCACCACCCCCATATTGCCGGCCACCGGCTCGACGATAACAGCGGCGATCTCTTCAGGATAGGCCTCGAACAGCCTCTCCACCGCGGCCAGGTCGTTATAAGGGGCGGTGAGGGTATCGGCCGTAGCCCCTGGGGGGACACCGGGGGAGTCGGGCAGACCCAGGGTGGCCACCCCCGAGCCAGCTTGCACCAGGAGCAGGTCAGCATGGCCGTGGTAACACCCCTCAAACTTCACAATCTTGGGCCGGCCAGTGTAGGCCCGGGCCAGACGCAGGGCGCTCATGGTGGCCTCGGTGCCGGAGTTGACGAAGCGCACCATCTCCACCGGGGGAACCATCTCCACCACCATCCTGGCCAGCTCCGTCTCCAGCTCCGTGGGCGCACCGTAGCTGGTGCCCCGCTCCACCGCCACCTTAAGGGCCTCGGCCACCGAGGGGTAGGCGTGTCCCAGGATGAGAGGTCCCCAGGAGAGGACGTAGTCAATGTAGCGGTTGCCGTCGGCGTCATAGAGATAGGGGCCCTCCCCCCGCTGGATGAAGAGGGGCTGCCCGCCCACGGCCCGGAAGGCCCTCACCGGGCTGTCCACACCGCCGGGGAGGACCTCCCGCGCTTCGGCGAAAAGAGCCTTTGAACGATCGAACTTCATGGTCATTCTCCTGTAGACCTGACAGGTTTTCACAGGCGTTTTTCAGAAACCTGTCAGGTCTAGCCTGTGCACCGGCACTGGCCATCTCGCTGCTTCGTCCGCTTCAGGCGTGCCGGGGGCGATGCCGATCTCCTGGTCGGTCAGGTAGCAGCCAGGGTCCGGGGCCAGGAGGTCACCGAAGTAGCTCTCCGCCCGCGCCCGTAGGTTGCCGTTGCAGATATCCAGATAGCGGCAGACCCGACATCGCCCCTTGAGATGGGCCTTGCGATCCTTGAAGATGGAGAGCAAGGGGTGCCTCCCGTCGGTCCAGATCTGGCCGAACTTCCGCTCCCGCACGTTGCCGAAGGTGTGATGCCAGGAGAACTGGTCAGGGTGCACGTTGCCCAGGGGGTCCACGGCGGCGATGGCGATACCCGATTGGTTGCCCCCGTTCCAGCGGAGCATCTGCAGAACCTCCCCGGCACGATCTGGGTCTTCCTTCCTTAGAGTCAGGTAAAGGTAAACATTGTCGGCGTGGTTGTCCACCGTCAGCAGGTCTACTTCGATCCCCCGGCGGAAGAAGTCCCGCGAGCGGGCGAAGATGGCGTCCACCACCCGCCGTGTCTGTTCAGGAGTGAGGTCAAACTGCTTGATCCTGTCCCCCCGTCCGGCGTAGGCCAGGTGGTAGATACAGCAGCGGGGGATTCGCTCCTCCTCCAACAGGTCAAAGACCTCCTCCAGGTCCTGCACGTTCTTGCCGTGGACGGTGAAGCGCAGGCCAACCCGGATTCCTTCCTCCCGACAGTGACGAATGCCGGCCAGGGCCTGGTGGAAAGCACCTTTGACCCCACGGATACGGTCATGCACTGGCTCCAGCCCGTCCAGGCTGACCCCTACGTAGGTGAAGCCAGCCTCCTGGATGCGGCGGGCCACCGCCGGGGTGATAAGGGTGCCGTTGGTGGAAAGCACGCAGCGCAAACCCATGTCCCGAGCGTAGGCGGCCAGCTCAAAGAGGTCCGGACGAGTCAGAGGCTCCCCGCCGGAGAAGAGGACTGTAGGCACCCGAAACTCGGCCAGGTCCTCCAGCAACTGCTTCCCCTCGGCAGTGATCATCTCGCCGGGGAAGTCCCGGTCGGCAGCATCGGCATAGCAGTGCATGCAGTGCAGGTTGCAGCGCTGGGTGCAGTTCCAGACAACGATGGGACGCTTGTCCTGAGAGTAATGGAGCAGGTGGGCCGGGCCCCGGGCCGTGGACCGTCCATAACGCAGGACGTCCCCCGGGGTCATCGTACCATTGAGCAGTCTAGTGACTCCAAGCATGTCTCTTTCTCCCAATGTAGACAGATGGGCCGGTAAATATCAACGTCGCAGTCACGTGAGGAGGGGCTTGCCCCCTCCCATGAGAGAGAACCCTCCTTGGCTGCCTGTCCTGGCGGTCAGGCCAGGGAAACCAAAGGCCACGTGACTGCGCGTTGGTGTACTTCACCCTGGTTGATACACACAGAAGGGCTCCTCCCCCAGATAGTCGGTGGTCATGCCGTAGGCCCGGGCGCGGCAACCACCGCATACCCGCTTGAACTGGCAGAGGCCACACTTGCCGGTCAGCCGGTCCGGGTCTCGCAGCGCTTCGAAGATGGCGGCCTGCTCCCAGATCTCCCGCAGGGGCTGCTCCCGGATATTTCCGGCCTCCACCGGCAGGTAACCGCAGGGGAAGACCTCCCCCTTGTGGGAGACGAAGCAGACACCAGTGCCGGCCAGGCAGCCTTTGGTCATGGCATGCATGCCGCCGGGATGGGCCTTGCTATCCCGACCATGCTGAACCTGTCGTGCATGGCTGGGAGGCAGAGGTTTCCGTCGCCGCCCTTCGTCCCGCTCAGGGCGGGGCTCTTCGGCCCGCCGCTGATGCATCACCCGGAAGTAGTGAGGAGCGCAGGTGGCCTTGAGCTGCAACAGCTCCCGCTGGTCCTGCTCGTAGAACCAGTTCAACACCTCCTCGTACTCCTGAGCGGTGATCATCTGCTCGTCGGCAATCTCCACTCCGCAACCGACAGGGACGAGGAGGAAGATGTGTAAGGCCTCCGCCCCCAGGGCCAGGGCCAGGTCGAGGATCTGTGGCAGCTCAGCGATGTTATGCCGGGCCACAGTAGTATTGATCTGCAGGCTCATCCCCTCGGCCTGGAGATGGCGGAACCCTTCCAGGGCTCGCTCAAAGGAACCGGGTAGAGCGCGGAAGGCGTCATGACTGGCGGCGGTGGCTCCATCCAGGCTGATGCTCACCCGGCGCACCCCGGCAGCCACGATCTTCTGCGCTGCTGCCTGGTCAATGAGGGTAGCATTGGTGGCCAGGGCCACCGGCAGCCCCTGCGCTGTGGCGTAACTGGCGATCTCGAAGATGTCGGGGCGAAAGAGAGGTTCGCCCCCAGAGAGGACCAGGATCGGCTTGGCGAAGGCGACGATCTCATCAATGAGCTCCCTGGCCTCGACACTGGTCAGGTCCTCAGGGACCAGGCTGTCGGCCACGTCCATGCGGCGGCAGTGGATACAACGCAGGTTACAGCCGGCCGTTGTCTCCCAGAAGATCAGCCGTGGGGTGAACTCCTCTTTTCCGGGACGCCTTCTACCCTTCGATGAAGTACTTGACCCGGGTCTTCTTGTACTCCTTGGTGCTGTAGAGGATAATGTAGTCATCAATCCCTGTCTGTTCTGAGATCTCCTCGGCGATCCCCTCGCACTCCTCTTTGCTGCGGGCGTGGATCATGGTGAAGAGGTTGTAGGGCCAATCGGGATAGGTGGGTCGCTGATAGCAATGGCTCACCTGTGGGAAGGAAGCGGCGGTCCGGCCGACCTCCCCGATCTGCTCCTCCGGCACCCGCCAGCAGGCCATCCCGTTGGCGCTGAAGCCAGCTCGCCGGTGATGCAGGACAGCGGCGAAGCGCCGTATCAGTCCAGCCTCCTGCATGGCCCGGGCCCTGGCCAGGAGCGCCTCCTGGGTCACCCCCAGGCGCTGGGCTGGGGCGGCGAAAGGATGGGACACAATCTCGATGTCCTCCTGTAACTCCCGAATGAGAGCTTTGTCCGCCTGGCTGAGCGGGCCCCAGGACCGCCTCTCCCCTGCCTCATGCCACTCTTTCCCCGCAATCTCCGCCCCTTCCTGGGCCACGTCCAGTTTCACGCCGATCTTGAAAAGCTGGAGGGTGGGCAGGAGGCAATACGCCTCCACACCGGCCTCCGCACACAACCGCTCAACGGCTACCTTTAAGTCCTCCTCCGGCGGGAGGGCGATAGTGAACCAGAGGTTGAAGGGATGATCTCGCCGGTAGTTATGGCTGACGCCTGGATGCTGGCTGATGACAGCCGCCGCCTGGTCAACACGCTCCTCAGGCACCTTAACGGCCACCAGACTCGAACTGTAGCCCAGACGACGGGTGTCGAAGATAGCGCTGATCTGACGGATGAATCCCTCAGCCTTCAGCCGCTCCACCCGGGCCATCACCTCTCCCTCCGACAGGCCCAACCACTCGCCCACGGCGGCGAAGGGCCGCTCCACCAAGGGGAGGTCGCTCTGGAGAAGGTTCAGCAGCCGCCTATCTACCTGGTCCAACCAGTCCCTCAGCTCCCTTTACTTCGGCTTGGCTCAGTACATGTCAACCAGCCAGCCACCTCTTTGGCGTGGTAAGTGAGGATTAGATCCGCCCCCGCCCGTTTGATGCCTGTGAGGAGCTCCATCGTCACCATCTGTCCATCAATCCAGCCCTTGGCGGCGGCGGCCTTAACCATGGCGTACTCACCGCTGACGTTGTAGGCAGCCACGGGGTAGTCGAAGTGGTCTCGCACGAGACGGATAATGTCCAGGTAGGGCAGGGCTGGCTTGACCATGATGATGTCCGCTCCCTCCCCAATGTCCAGGAATACCTCCCGTAGCGCCTCCCGGGCGTTGGCCGGGTCCATCTGATAGGCCCGCCGGTCGCCGAACTGGGGAGGCGACTCGGCCGCCTCCCGGAAGGGACCGTAGAAGGAAGAGGCATACTTGGCGGCGTAAGACAGGATCGAGACACCAGTGAACCCCTCCCCGTCCAGGGCCTCCCGGATGGCCCCTACCATCCCATCTATCATCCCCGAGGGGGCCACCATGTCAGCCCCAGCCTCAGCGTGGGAGAGGGCCACCCGCCCCAGGTACTCCAGGGTCTCGTCATTCAGGACGTACCCCTCGGGCAGGCCCCGCCCCACTTCCCGGTTCCCCCGTCCCTTGACAATGCCGCAATGGCCGTGGTCCGTGTACTCGCACATGCAGACGTCAGTGATGACCACCAGCTCCGGGACGGCACCCTTGATGGCCCGCACTGCCTCCTGAACGATGCCATGGGGGTCATAGTCCTCGCTCCCCCAGGGGTCCTTCTCCGCCGGCAGGCCGAAGAGGATCACCGCCGGGATGCCCAGTGCGGCGATCTCCTCCGCCTCGGCAGGCAGCCGGTCCAGGGACCACTGGTAGTTGCCAGGCATGGAACTGATCTCCTGCTTGACCCCCTGACCGTGCCGGACGAAGAGGGGGTAGATCAGATCATCAACAGTGAGCGATGTCTCTCGTACCATCCGCCGCAGGTTCTGGTTGATCCGCATGCGGCGGGGGCGATAGGTAGGAAATAGGCTCATCTTTGGTTAACCTCCATCT
>JBHIDP010000132.1:0-7596 GCA_046760185.1 Anaerolineae bacterium | reverse complement strand
CGGCACGGCTGGCGACGGGACGGGTGGCGGCGTGGTGTCAGGCGGGGCGCTCACGCTGATGGTGACGCTCCTGTCCACATTGCCACTTGGGGCTTCCACGTGCAGGTTATAGGTGGTCGTGCTGGCCGGGCAGACCTGTTGGCTCCCGTGTCCGGGTTTGCCCCCGCCGTTGAGGTAGACGGCCGTAGCGTACTCTACGTCCCAGTGCAGCGTGGTGCACTCCCCCTGGACAAGGTCAGTATCGTCGGCCCAGAAGCTCACCTGAGCCGGTGGCCATGGGGTGGCTGTCGGCGTTGAGGTGGGCGTGGCGGTGGGAATGGGAGTACCAGTCGGGGGCAGGGTGCTGGTGGGAGTAGGAGTGCCGGTAGGGGGCGGTGGGCCGGTGGGAGTTAGAGTCGGGGTATTGGTCGGCGTACCCGTCACCTCCAGAGGAGGGGGCACGGTCACTGTGGGGGTACCGGTCGGTCCCCGAGCAACCTCCCCCACCACTCTGACACTGATCGTGGCCGGGTTGCTGACCTCCCCGGTGGAGTCGTAGGTCCTGACCTGTAGGGTGTAGACGCCCTCCTCCTGAGGGAGCCACTCTTGCCTCACCTCGCTGAAGGAAGCCCCTGGTTCCGTGGGGGGATCGCGTCGGTAGGCCTCCCCGTTGACCGAAAGGAGTACCTCGGCCACGCCCTCCCGAGCGAAGGCGTGGGAGATCACCGACACGGGCGTGCCTACAGGCACACTAAACCCATCCCGGGGAAAGTCAATCCAGGCCCGGGGTCCGGTCTCCACCTCCTCCGCGCAAGAGAGTGTCCCTCCTATCAGGGCGAAGAGGGCTACGGTAAGGATCAACCTCCATAGCAGGCGCTGTGTGCTCATTTTTACCTCCTTGTCTTCAGGCCTTCTCGTAGGGTGTATATAGTCTACACAAAGCTCTTTGGCAACTCTTTGGTAATTCGGATCTGCACAAGCCCACAGGGTGAAGGCTGATAAGGAAACGGTCACCGAATAAGTTGTTAATCAGTCCAGCTTGGATAGAAAGGCAGGCCCTCCCCAACGATAGCAAAAGGCGCCCCCGGCTTGCTCAGGAAGCGGCTTTGCAACATCAATCAGTACGGGTCCCGCTACTGAAGAGGCATAGGTGAGGGATTCATAGAGTAGACGGCTCTTTTTTCCCGACGACGCAGCCATTATATCACACTCTAACGTCGTTGACAAGAGGACTGCACATTGCGGATCGTTGTCCTTGGTGAGGCAAGATCAGTCAGCGGATGCCTAGTGGATTAACCGATGGAGGCGCACAAGCGATCCGCTAATCCGCTATCCCATCCGCTGACGGAACTCACTTAACAGTCCGAATAGGCGCAGGAGTAGCACTTGCGACAACCCTCTTCGGTCACCAGCGTGGCCTGGCCGCACTCGGGGCAGAGGTCGGCCGGCCCATAGGCGTTTGGATGAGGGGGAGAGGCAAGCCCTCCCCTTACACGTTTGTTCGCCTCGGTCAGGCCGATGTGCTCAGCCAGCACCTGGGCCACGGCATCCGGCAGCGACCGCACCCGATTCCTCCCGAACCCCAGTGACCGGCCGCCACCGATGCCCGAGAGCTGCCCCACTATCTCCGCCATCCGTTCCCGAGGCGACAGGGATGAAGGCAGACGGAGGCAAAGGGAGATCAGGCGTCCCAACGCTTCGGCTACGGCGGATGTGTCGCTACCCGCTTTCCCCACGTTGGCAAAGACTTCGAACGGCTCCCCTTTGGAGTTCTCATTGACCGTTATGAAAGCGGTGCCCAAGGGGGTCCTTGCCCGGTAGGTGATCCCTTTGACAGCTCGCGGACGGGGCTTAATCGTCTGTTCACCCTTGGCCCTTTCGTCCCTTTCGCGTTCTCCTCTTTCGCCTCCTTTTCCGGAGGAGCCGATGTGGAGTACCTGATCCCCTTTGCATCCATCGCGAAAGATGGTGATCCCCAAACATCCCAGCTCGTAGGCCAGAAGATAGGCCTGGGCTACATCCTCCACAGTGGCGGAGTTGGGCAGGTTGACCGTGTTGTGGCTGATGAGCCCATTGGTGATGAAGGAGTGGGTCTCTGGGACTTGGAGATCATAGACTTCTGTGACCCTCTGCCATAGCCGGGTTACTGGTGTGTAGAGTGCTTTATCCTGAGCGATATCATTGAGCGCCTGCCACACGGAGGTGCCCTCTAAGTCTCGACTGATGTCCAGGAGGTAAAGGAGCGTCGCCCGGGTGATCTCTGCATCGGCGGTGATAAAGCTATGTAGATAGTCCTTAAGCTTCTTGGAATAGCTCTTTGTTAGCTTCTGCCGGGCAAGCTCAACGGCGAGAGGGCGAACACCCGGTATGACGTAAGACGTCCCTGGTTTTGTGTGTGCCTTTGCCTGTTTGAGAATTGTCCACGCTTCCTCTTGCTTACGGGTCTCAGCAAAGCCAATCCGCTCGAGAAAGGCACGACGGAAGGATGGTACGACAACGACGTTATAGATGTGGTCCTTTCGGTTATCTTCGTGAATGTAGTCATAGTAAATTGGCTGAGTCTCCAGCCGGCTGGGAATGCCGAGGTTTAGCAGCATGGCCTGGACTTCTTCGGCGAGTTGCCGGGAGACGGTGCCTACGACAACGAACCGGCCATTCTGGGCACTGACATACCCGTCAAGGGTCAGACCCTTGATGAACTGCTTCTGGATCTGGCGACCCGATCTCAGGATGCAGGGCGGGGTTCGCTTGTTCTCCGCCCCCTTACCTGTGCCCAGGTATTCGGTGAAGAATGAGACGAGGTCGCGGGAGTTGATGATAGCCGACTGAAGGCCCTTCCGACGCTTGTCGGCCCGCACCGCTGGTTCGGTGTGGAACCGCCGCCCCATTACCTCTACGTAGTCCTTGAGAATTGTCTCATCAGCTTGAGTGAAGATGACGGAGTTCCGGTTGAACCCGCCATCGGAGACGAGATAGCCGATAGCTCGTGCCAGATCAGCCGTGATCCTGTAGGGCCACTGGAGTGACTTAGCGCTCGTGCGTTTGGCCGGTCGGTAAGGAGCCCCGTAAATTCTACTGAACTCATGTTGGTTGCCAAAGACGTTATAACCGTAAGGGACGACGAGATAGTCACCCTCGGCGATTTCGTCCATGCGTCGCCAGGAGATTTGACCATTGTGAACCGTTCGCACCCGATGGTTGGGAGTCCCCTCCAGCCTCAGCCCCAGATCGGTCTCCACGCCGATCACCGGCTGGAGGCCACCGTAGTAGAAGAGATCCGCCACCACTGGCTTCGGATTGTCAGCAACGATTAACTTCAGCTCTCGAAATGAGTCGGCCACCTCGCCCTGATAGAGCTCATTAATACGTCGGATGCCCTCCTCAGTGAAGATAAGAGTATCGCCGGCAACGCACTTGCTTACCCCGTTGTCCGTATACTTCTGGAAGGCGGCCTGCATCCGTACATGCCACTCTGGCCTGATCTCATGAGCCGTGACGAAGACCCGCTGTACATCCTCCGGTATTTCAGCTATCCCTTGCACACTGCCACGACGGGTTACCTCTTGCATCAGTTCATCTCTGTAGAACCCTTTCTCTCTGGCAATCTTTTCGAAGATGGGGTTGATAAACTGCAGACACCGCTCTTCCACAATGTGGCTATAGGCCAAAGCATAGACTGGCTCGATACCGCTGCAGGTGCCAGCGATGATGCTTATGCTGCCTGTGGGAGCAATGGTGGTGACGGTGGCATTGCGCAGTGGTGGTCCGTTTCGATAGATGCTCTGACCCCAGTTGGGAAACGGTCCCCGTTCCTCGGCCAGCCGGGCCGATTCTTCGTGTCCGATGCGGCGAATGAAGCTCATTACCTCTTCGGCCAGAGAAAGCGCTTCCTCACTGTCGTAGGGGATGCCCAACTCGAAGAGCAGGTCGGCCCAACCCATCACTCCTAGGCCGATACGGCGGTTCCCCTTGACCATCTGCTCAATCTCTGGGAGGGGATAAGGGTTGACCTCGATGACGTTATCCAGAAAGCGAACAGCGAGCCGCACCACCCGCTCCAGCTCCTGCCAGGAAATCTTTTCCGGCCCGTTTGCCCGCCGGGCAAACTTACTGAGGTTAATTGAGCCTAGATTACAGGCCTCGTTGGGCAGCAGAGGTTGCTCGCCACAATCGAGCGTTACGAACCCGTTTGCGATAAAGCTGATAGTCTCAGGTTCGGTCAAATCGTACACAACGTCCTCTCCAGCATCCTCGACTGAGACCACTTCATCGTACAGCTTCTCGGAGTAGAAACCTTCGAACTGGATATTCTCCAGTCTTTGCTGCTTCTCTTTCGTCAGGAATCCAATGATGTTCTTAAATCGCTCCCGAGAACGTCCGAAGATCCCCAGTTCATAAAGAAGGCCGTCTGTTCTGTAGGTTCGTTCTTTTCCGTCCACGGTGGTCAACGTCGCGGTCACGTGGGGGGTTTGAATTCCCCCATGTAAAAGAGAACCTTCCCCTGGCTGCCTGTCCTGGCGGTCAGGCCAGGGAAGCCAGAGGCCACGTGACCGCGCGTTGGTGTAGGGGAATATGCCCTCCCGTGGAGCACGAGAGCGATCGAAGATGGTGCTTTTGATGCCCAGGTTCAAGAGCAATTGTTGGACATCTTGAAGGAGGTCTTTGTTCTTAGCTGTCAAAGCAACCCATGAGCTATTGGGCTGTGGGTTATCACGAACCGTGCCATCGGCTGTGAACAACCCGCGCAGGAAGCCGATCACAGCCTCACGTGGGGCAGTGAACAACGTCTCAGGGACGCGCTTCCCATCCGCTCTCACTGGCTTAACCCCCAGTTTCTCGAAAAAGTCCACGAAGAATTTGCTGTGGTAAGACAGGTGATAGACGCCGTTGTCTCGCTGCACCGCCTGGATGTTATTGTTATACCAACGATTCAAGACTGGCCTCAGCCGTTCTAGAACGGTGAGGGCGTACTGTCCAAAGGTGAAGCCGACACGGCAGTTCTTGTCCCCTGACCGTAGCCAGCCGTCACCTATTAGCCAGCCCAGGACAATCCCCAGTTCCTCAGACCAGCGGTTAGGCAAGTTAAGGCGGTAGGTGCGGCCGTTCTTGCCTCGGAATGTATTATGGACAGGGAAGGGCAGCCCCGGGTCGTCGTTGAACCTGCCTTTGCCCGACTGGATCAGGACTTTGTGAGCGCTGGGTATCAGATTTTGAACTTCGACCCAACCTTGGGTTGTTAGTATCTTGTGATCCGGGGTGGCCTTAAGTTCATAGCCAGACCGAAGTTTAACTCGCATGATGGGCTTGACGCCGTTGTTGTATACGTGGGTGATCGGTCGGAAGGTGATTCCCTGCTGACCTTCAATAGGGACCGAGAGGACATGGAATGAACCTCTGTCGTCTCCATGGGCGCTGGTCGCCGCACCGACCAGCATCTCAGATCGGGCGGGGACTCGGTTGTCGGTGGCGATACGGACACGAAGGTTTCCTCGTTCTTGTTCGTAAAACTTGTAAAGCTGTTTTATCTGCACCAGGCCCTTCTCTGTGACCACCAGTGTATCGCCGCTGACGCAGGGGTTTGTAGCCTCGATCTGGCCTAGTTCCGGCGTAGGGTTGGCGGGACTGTGGTTGATGCGGTCAATGAAGATCATGCCCGGGTCGCCCGTCTGCCAGGCAGCTCGCACAATGCGGTCGAAGACCTCTTGGGCTGACAGCTTACCCATGACTTCGCCGCTGTGGGGGGCGATCAGTTCATACTCCTCACCTTTGGCCAGAGCCTCCATAAAGCGGTCGGTGGCGGCCACGGAGATGTTGAAGTTGGTAATGCCGCCATCCAGTTTACAGGTGATGAACTCCAGGATGTCAGGGTGGTCAACCCGTAGGATGCCCATATTGGCCCCCCGCCGTGTACCTCCCTGCTTAACCGCTTCTGTGGCGGCGTTGAACACTCGCAGGAAACTGACCGGACCACTGGCTTTGCCACCGCTCGACCTGATCAGACTGTTTCGGGGGCGCAGACGGGAGAAAGAGAAACCGGTCCCTCCGCCGCTCTGATGGATCAGGGCTGCCCCTTTGATGGCTTCGAAAATCTCTATCAGGGAATCACCTATGGGAAGAACGTAGCAGGCGGAGTATTGGAGTGCGTTTTCTTTGCCCGCATTCATCAGGGTAGGGGAGTTGGGCAGGAAAAGGGCCTCGACCATGAGCTCGTAAAACTGCTCAGCGATGTCTAGAACTTCTTTTGGGTCACGACCCCATTCCCTCTCTGCCTGGGCCATGGTCAACGCTACCCGCCAGCACATGTCCTCGGCTGTCTCCAGTATTTGTTGACCCTCCCGCCGCAGATAGCGCTCCTGCAGGACTTTCAGGGCTGACTGCGACCAATGGCCGACTTTCGATGGTCTCCTTACCTTAGCCATAATCCTCACCCAGACAAAAATAAGCCGGCAGGCCTCACCCGGGAGACTGCCGGCTTATTTATCCTTAGTCTTAGAGAGCCAGGCGCAACTGCCGCTTAAGCTCCTCTTCCCTTTCCTTACGCTGTTTCAGGGCTCGTATTTCCTCGGCCAAACTCTCCACATCGGTGAAACGACGGTAGACGGAGGCGAATCGGACGTAGGCTACATCATCCAGCTCTCGTAACCGATCCATGACCATCTGTCCGACAGCTTTACTCTCCACCTCCGCTTTGCCCAATCCATACAACTCGGTTTCGATCTCGGTCACGAGCTGCTCGATGTCATCAATAGAGACGGGCCTCTTGGCGCAGGCCTTGTGGATGCCGGTGAAGAGTTTCTCACGGCTAAATTCCTCGCGCCGACCATCTTCCTTGATGACCATCAAGCTGATGGGCGCGATGCGCTCATAGGTGGTGAATCGCTGCCGACAACTTTGGCATTCTCGCCGCCGACGGATATTGTCACCCACCTCTCTGGTATCAATGACCCGTGAATCGTTGCCCAGACAATAAGGACACTTCATCTATCTCTCCCTTCTCCTGACCGAGATTAACTACGTCCGTGCTGCCGCCTACATCTTGTGGTCCATGCACATATTACCACAATATGTAGTGGGGGACAAAGCGCTATCAGTTTATCACAAACAGGGGATCAAGGCAAGTGGGACACCTTAAAATTGCAGTCATGAGCGTGTTGTCTGCTGAATTTTAAGGGTGAAGGCTGAACCGATAGTCCCCTGTTAGAGTGTTGCCAGCAGGCCGGGCTCCCATGCTTGGCTATCCGGCGGCGTGGGAGCCGCCTCTGCTGGCTTTTCGGACACCCTTTTAGAGCAAGAGGTCAACCAGCAACACTCCATAGGGAGACTACCGGATGAACCATACCGGTCATCAAGGCTTGTGAGGAAAGGGGTAGATGGTGCTGCTCCAAACAAAAAGTCTGGCTAAAATAGATTGAGGAGTAGAGCTTTCAGGCGGAAAAAAACCGGCTCACCTGTCCTGGCGCACAGGTGCCAGGGAAAGCCTTGACTCCCAACTTGCTTTAGCCGCACCCCAAACAAAAAGTAGGCAGCCAGCCTTTTGGCACCTGCCGGCGGCTAGCTGCCTACCTGAAGCCTATCCCAAAAAGTGAGAGCCTTTTACCCTTTTGGCTGCCCCCTAAG
>JBHIDP010000131.1:0-7604 GCA_046760185.1 Anaerolineae bacterium | reverse complement strand
TGACCAGGCGGGGATTCTTGCGGTGGGCGCTTGGTGTATCTTTTATAGCCACCCTGGTAGGCGTTCTGACACCCATTATCGGCTACCTTTGGCCCCCCGTCAGGGCGGCTGGGGCCGAGGGCGGTCGTACCCTGGTAGGAACGATCAAGGATTTTCCACCGGGCACAGGCAAGGTGGTACCCGTGGGCAACAAGCCGGTCATCGTGGTGAATAACCCCGAGCAGGGCATTCGGGCCTTCTCGGCTATCTGCACCCATCTGGGGTGCATCGTATTGCCCAAGGAGGCCGGGGTGAGCTATATCCAGTGCCCCTGCCACGACGGCCGCTTCAGCCCGGTGACCGGAGCCGTCATCTCCGGCCCACCACCTCGCCCCTTGCCACCTTATGAATTTATAGTGGAGAAGGAGCAGATATACGTCGGCAGACTGCTGGGCCAACTCTACGGTTCGTAGGCCGAATATTTCCCTATCGCTCAGCCCTCCGAGGTTTAGGCCAGAAATTCCAGGCTGTAGGGAGGGGGCTAGCCTTTCTCTCTACTTACAACCAGTGAAAGCATTCAGCAGAAACCCCGGAGGTCTTTACCAAATATTTTGAATGAAAGGAGTTGTATGAAAAATGATGGCCACTGGTGGAACCATGATGTTGATCTTCACCTTCTTTGCCCTCTTGATCCTGGTTGCCCCCCTGCTCATCCTTATCGGACTGGGCCTTTTACTCTATCAGGGGTTTAGCCGGAGAAGAGTCGGCGGTGAAGCGGTTTTTCAGCCAGCGGACGGAAGCGTGGCTCCAGGTAGCGCTTGCCTCTCTTGTGGGCGATTGCTTCAAACTGGCTGGACCCACTGCCCCTACTGTGGTAAAGAGGTGGTTTTGGCAGGTTAATGCAGTTGTCGGTCGGATGATGTGACTTCAGAAAATATGTCATTGGAAGTCTGAGCACCGCACAAAGCACTCGTGCAGAAATGATATTCTCCTTGCATCCTGACCTTGCCCTTATAAATGAGATCAAGAGCGGAAAGTTATTATTGCACGAGTACAAAGGGGAAGTGTGCTATGGATGATACTGAACGAGGACAGTTCGGGTGGCTGGCTATTGCCACGGGCCTGGCGGTGACGTTGGCTCTGACGGTGGCTGCCCACCGCACCTTTCAACCAGAAGGTTGGGCCTGGACCAGTAGCCAGTTGTCGGAGGCTGCTGGAGAGGGAGTGGCGGTGGTTTCAGCCGCGGAGTTGTACCAGGAATTCATCTGTTCTTGTTGTGGAAAGGATATCGGTTCCTGCCAGTGCGGTTTGGCAAAGGAACGTCGCGCCGTCGTTGATAGTCTGTTGGCCCAGGGCAGACCCTTGTCGGAAATCTACAGGGTCATGTTCCAGCATTATGGAGCAGGGATCTTCTTCGATCAGGAACTGGCTGGCCAGGTGCGAGCCGGGTTGGCCGCTCAACTACCGAGGGAGCGTCCCATTCTGGTCATCGAGCCTGACACTGTGGATCTGGGCACTGTACCTGTGACCGACGAGCCGGTTAGCACTGCCTTTCACATCCAGAACGCCGGAGAGCAGGATCTGACCATCACCGGCATCAAGACCTCATGCATGTGCACCACGGCCTATCTTGAGAGCGAGGAGGGGACCAGCCCTACCTTTGGGGCGCATGATAACCCCACTGGCTGGTCCGTGAAGCTACCACCTGGGGCAGAGGCCAAGCTGGTGGTCACCTTCGACCCGGCAGCCCATGGCCCTAAGGGGGTGGGCCAGTTCAGGCGTGTCATTTCCATCTACTCGGATGATCCGCTGGACTCCCAGGTCAATGTTGAGGTCGCGGTGGAGGTGACCGACTGAGCCGATTCTCCCTACCCCCAAAGCCGAGAGCCATTTTATGGAATGTAAGGCCGACATCTTGTCGGCACCATTTGAACAGTTCAGAGTGGAGAAAGTGCTATGAGTAGAAAAGCCCGCAGGCGCCGCCAGCCTCGTCGGCGGATCAACTGGTTGCCGATCATCACCCTTGCCATCAGCATCGCAGTACTGATCGGCGTGGGAATCTGGTACTGGAATTACCAACAGGTACAGGCGGCCGTTACCTATTCGCCTGAAGATGTCGTCTACGGCGAACCTCTCTCCGGGGTCCACGAGATGGAGCCGGCCTATGTCCCCATCCCCTTCCTGCCCGAGGATGGACCACAACCCCGCATTCGGGTTCCTCAAGACTTTCGCGACCTTGGTAGCGTAGGCGCCACTGACATCGTTGAAGAGAGTTTTGTTATCCGTAATAGCGGCGAGGCCGATCTGACCATCAGCCACATCTACACCACCTGCGGCTGTACCACCGCTGAATTAACCTCCAGCGTCATCCCGCCGGGCAAGGTGGCTCTGCTTAAAGTCATCTTCGACGCTGGCTTCCATGACACACGCGGCCAGTCGGTGCGCCGGGGGGTCATCATAGAGAACAACGACCGGCGTCAGTCCAAAGCGGAGGTTTGGATTGAAGCCTACGTTCGACCGTAATCCCTAATCCCTTTCAACGCATCTGAGAGGAGCTAACAAGGTGCGAAGATTTCCACTGTGGATACTGCTGGCAGCACTGACAATAGTGGTGCTAATGGCGGGCTGTAGCAATGCTCAGCCCGATATTGATCTACCCAGCACCTTTCATGACTTCGGCGAGGTGGATCAGGGGGATGTGGTGACCGTCGAACTGGCCGTCCTCAACAAGGGGCAGGCGGACCTGCACATTGAGTCTGTTTCCACTTCCTGCGGCTGCACCACAGCCAGCGTCCAGCCTCAGGTGATCCCGGCCGGTAGCCAGGGCACACTGACCGTAAGCTACGATTCAGGCCTCCACCCCGACAGCGGCTCCGTCCGCCGCTTTATCTACATCGCTTCAAATGACCCCGACGAGGCTGAAGTGGAAGTGGAGGTCGTTGCCAAAGTGCTGGCTCCATAGAGGTGAGACTTCGGAGGTCTTGGTGATGAGCGTAATGGCAAGATGAGCTTCAAACCGGCTGAGATTTGCTTCTGGGAAGCCTTATTGAGACCTCAGAAGTCTGAACTGCGTAACTACTGGAGGGATAAGTTGGAGGGAACGAAGAAATGACCGCAGCGGAAATAGATTTTCAGGCTACAGCCAGGACCAAGGCCCGCTATGATCGTCTGGCACCGATCTACGACCTGATGGAAGCTTTGATTGAACGCTTCACTTTCAGTCGTTGGCGAAAGCTGCTCTGGAGTCAGGTTCCAGGAGGGAAGGTGCTGGAGGTGGGCGTAGGGACGGGGAAGAACATGCCCTACTATCCCCAGGACTCCCAGATTACAGCTATAGACCTGAGTGACAAGATGTTGGCCCGCGCCCGGCGAAGAGCTGAGCAAGAGGGGTTGCATATGGACCTGCCCTTGATGGATGTCCAAGCCTTGCGTTTTGCAGACAATACTTTCGATAGTGTGGTGGCCAGTTTTGTCTTCTGCTCGGTCCCTGATCCGGTGCGGGGGCTGATGGAGGTCAGGCGTGTCCTCAAGCCCGATGGTCGGATCGTTCTCCTGGAGCACATGCGGGCTGAGAACGGACTGGCAGGAGTGTTGATGGATTTGCTCAACCCTTTTGTGGTGCGGATCACAGGGGCCAACATCAACCGTTACACCGTGGAAAATGTGAAAAAGGCTGGCCTGGAGATCGAGAAGGTGAAGAGGTTGTCAGCGCTGGGGATTGTCAAATTAATCATTGCCCGTCCAGGTGAAAATTGACTATTAAGATCTATAGAAAGGGATGAGGCCATGATAGAGATCAGGGAACTGAAGAAAACTTACCAGAGAGGGAGTGAGAAGGTCGAAGCCCTGCGGGGGGTGAACCTGCGCATCGAGGAGGGGGAGTTCGTAACGGTGATGGGGCCCTCCGGTTGCGGAAAGTCCACCCTGCTTCATCTGCTGGGCGGAATAGACTGCCCCAGCTCTGGACAGGTCATCGTGGAGGGAGAGAACCTGAGCCATATGAGCGAGGAGGAACTGACTCACTTCCGGCGCGAGAAGGTTGGCTTCGTCTTCCAATTCTACAACCTTTTGCCTACCCTCTCCGCCCTGGAGAACGTTGAGCTGCCTCTTGTGGCCTTGAATTTTCCCAAGGAGGGACGACGACGCATGGCTCAGGCTGTCCTGGAGATGGTCGGTTTGGGGGATCGCCTGGACCACAAGCCGGCTGAGTTGTCAGGGGGTCAGCAGCAAAGGGTGGCCATCGCCAGGGCAATGGTGGCGAACCGACGGATGATACTGGCTGACGAGCCCACCGGCGACCTGGATTCCCAGGCCACCGAGATGGTCGTCTCCCTGATGCGGGAGCTCAACGAAAAACTGGGGCTGACCTTCATTGTCGTCACCCATGACCCGGAGGTCGGTGCCAAAGGTACCAGGACCGTCTACCTGAAGGATGGCTATGTGGTCGGTGATGAAAAGCGGGCAGACAGGGATATTGGCAGATAGCAGATAGCAGATGGCAGGAGGCGAACTTGTTCAAATACGCTCACATCGTCCTGAGAGACATACGTCACTATCGTTCGCGGTCGCTGCTGTGCATCGCTGGCATAGCCGTCATCGTGGCTGTCTTCTTGGTGCTATCTGCCGTGGCTACGGGGATGGCCAACATGGTCTCAGGCTCCGAGGGGTCATCCCGAAACCTGGCCCTGGTGGACAAGGGGGTGGTTGACTACTGCCAGGGGCAGATCCCGGCCGCGGTGGTGGGCCGCCTGCGCCGTTGGCCGGGGCTGGCCTACGTGGCGCCCATGTTCCACACCCCGGTCCAGGTGAAGGGGAAGATGATCTTCATCCGTGGTGTCCCCCTGGACAATTACATGGAAGTCGAAAACATCGAGATTCTGCGCGGCGAGGGTCTCAAGCGGGGGGATCACATCATCGTCGGCCAGCAATTGGCCAGGCTCAACAAATGGGACGTGGGAGACGAGATAGAGATCGCCGGCCGATCACTGAAGATCAGCGGTATCTTCCGGGGGAACGGGTTCTTGAACACTGAGATGTGGATGACCCTGGAGGATGGCGAGCGTATCCTGGGGCAGGGGAAATTCTATTCCCTGGTCTTGCTCCAGGTGGCCCCCGACGCGGACTTAAAAGCGGTGCGGGACCGACTGGAGAACTCCTCTTATCTCACCAAGCGAGTGGACGTGGCCACGGAGAAGGAACTTAACGACAAGATGGGTAAGTCGTTCAAGCAGATTGAGGAGACAATGAACGCCGTCTCGCTTCTGGCCCTGGTGGCTATCGTCTTTGGCATATTCAACGTGGTCAGCATGACCGTGGCTGAGAAGGGGAGGGAGATCGGCATTTTGAAAGCCGTAGGCCTCTCGCGAAGAGAGGTCACGGGGATTTATCTCCTGGAGGGGTTGACCCAGGCGGCCTTGGGCTATCTGGTGGGGCTTCTGTTAGGGGCGGCGATGGTGACCTATCTGGGTCGCTCCTCGGCGGTGGACTTTGCTTCCATGCCCCTGACGCCCGAGCTTTCAGCCGAGACGGTGGGCCTATCCGTAGGCTTGACCTCGATCCTCACCCTGTTGGGGGCCTATTTCCCCGCCCGCCATGCCGCCGGAATCACCGTGGTTGAGGCCCTGCGGGAGGTGTGAATCAGGGAAACGCGGAGTAGAGATGATGACGGAGATGGTGAAGCTGGGTGCGAGGGAGTTGCTGGCCCGCAAGAGGGTCTCCCTGGGCCTCATCCTGGGCGTAAGTGTCGCCCTGCTGGTGTTCCTGGCCCTGGAGGGGATCACGGCTGGCGTCGGGCAGACGCTGACGGCACAGGACACGGGCACCATGATGGTGCTGCCCGAGGACACCATGGGGTTCTGGGGCAGTTACCTGCCGATGAATCTCAGGAAGCGTCTGAAGGGCCTGGGCGCAAGCATGGCCGTGCCGGAGATCTTCGTCACCCGGGAGAGGGCCCCCGGCGAGATGCTCCTCTTCCGGGGGGTGCCCCTGAATCGCTACCAGGACATCATAGGCTTCCAGATGGTGGCCGGCGAACCTTTAGCGCCTGGGGATCGCCACATGGTCATGCTGGGTGCCGACGTGGCCGAGTCCAAGGGGCTGGGCCCGGGTGACATCTTCGAGTACCGGGGCAAGAAGTTCACCGTCAAAGGGGTCTTCAAGACCGGCCTGCTGGCCGACAGCGAGGTGTGGCTGGACCTGAAGGAAGCGGATCGGCTGTTCAATGCTCAGGGCTACGTGTCCACCTTCGTTCTCGAGAGCGATCCGGCTCTGGCGCGGAAGATCGAGCAGCGCCTGGATCTGGATGTGGTCACCGAGAAGGAGGTCTGGGAGAGCTTCAACAGCGCCGCTGAGAGCCTTTTCGCCCTGCTGCGGCTGGTCTCAGTCATCATCGCCGCCGCTGCCGTCCTGGGGATCATGAACATGATGTTCACCGTGGTTAAACAACGGCAGCGGGAGATAGCCATCATGAGGAGCATCGGCTTCGGCAGGGGGGAGATCTTGATCTACGTGATCTCCCAGTCCCTCATCGTCTCCACCTTGGGGTTCTTCCTGGCCTTGGCCGCCTCTCTGCTCTTCATCCAGGGGCTGAAGATGGAGGTCATGGGCATGACCTTAGAGCCCGCCCTGGACACGAGTGTCGTAGCCGGGGCCTTTGTCTTGACCCTGGTGATCGGCCTGCTGGCCGGTGGCTACCCGGCTACTTTGGCCACCAGACTCAACATTGCCGAGACATTGCGGGGGGAATAGGCAAAGCGTTTCAGATGGATGGATCACAAGTAACTCGATCGTCCTGCACCCACGTGGGCCACGGGGTGCAGGTAGCCCTGGATTGGGACTACCATCGCTTGGCCCATGCTGCCGACCGCATCATCGCCGACTTGACGACGGACCACCACCGGGCGGCCACGCTCTACGCCCGTCTGCTGGCCGACCCTCAGACCCTGGCTCTGTGGGACCTGACGGGCTACATGGCTGTGGAGAAGCTGGGCTACAATGACCACGGTCAGATGCACGCCCAGGTGGTGGCGGCCAATGCTCTGCGGCTGCTGGACCTGCTACACGCAGGCGGTGTCATCCCCGATGTGGTCACCAGCGGCGCCGGCACGTTGGAGGACGCCTTCGTCGTGGTGCTGGCGGCGGCCCTGCTGCACGACGTGGGCAATCAGGTGGCCCGGGAAGGCCACGAGATCTATAGCGTGCTCCTGGCGCAGCCCGTACTGGCCCGCCATTTGCCGCATCTCTACTCCGACCCGGCTCAGCTCCAGGTGCTGACCGGCTTCATCCTCTCAGCCATCGCCAGCCACGACTGCACCCCTGTACCTGTCACCCTGGAAGGGGCCATCGTGGCCGTGGCCGACGGAACAGACATGACCCAGGGACGGGGGCAGGTGGCCTTCAACAGTGGCAAGGCCGACATCCACGCTGTCTCGGCCATGGCCATCCGCGAGGTGACCATCCAGGCCGGTGAGGAGATCCCGGCTCACATCGAGGTGGCGATGGACAACCCGGCTGGCCTGTTCCAGGTGGAGCAGTTGCTGGGCCGCAAGCTGGCCCTGTCTGGCCTGAACCGCTACGTCAGCCTGCGGGCCTGTGTCGTGCCGGAGGAGGGGGAGGCGGAGCAGATG
>JBHIDP010000130.1:0-7672 GCA_046760185.1 Anaerolineae bacterium | reverse complement strand
CTGTCCTGGCGCACAGGTGCCAGGGAAAGCCTCAACTCCAAGTTGTTTTAGCCACCCCAATTTCATTATAGGCCAGAGGGCAGTCACTGTCAAATGTTCTGGTCTCCCACCGGGGTTGAAGCTTCGGTTTGCCACTGCTGCTCATCCGTTTCCTGGCTGGACACTGGTCTGTTCAAGACAGTCAGGCCGTTCTGTACCGTCTTTTGAAAGGATGTCAATTGCCGTTGCAAACGGGTCAGGACTTCAATGGCGTAATCATCAGCTCCGCTTCGTATTTCGTCGGCTACACGCTGGGCCTCCTCGATGATGCTATCACCCCTTCTCCGAGCTTTCTCAATAAGCTGATGCTCGTTGACAATCCGTTCCGCCTCCTCTTTTGCCAGGGAAACGATGCGGTCAGCCTCTTCCTGACCTTGAGCGATGATCCTGTCACGGTCCTGTTGAATACGCTCAGCTTGCTTGATCTCGGCCGGGATGGAGATACGCATCTGATCAATGATGTCCAGGTACTCTTCTTCATTGATGATGGCGTGGGAGGAGAAAGGAATCCGCCAGCCTTTATTAAGCAACGCCTCCAAGCGGTCAAGCAGATAGACGATGTCGTTGATTTCCCCCTCCTCCTTTCCTGGTAGGGCTTGAGCACCGAGGCTCTTGTGCTCTCCTGTTCAGATGTCTCCCAGGGAAACTATCTCCACTCGGCTGTTGATCTCTTCACCCAGGGTCTCGAATTTGCTTCGCAGAGCTTGAGCCACGTGGGGAGGCACCAGCCCACTCAAGTCAGCTCCGAGCATGGCCACTTCTTTCAACAGGCTGGAACTCAAATAGGAATACTCAATATTGGTCATAAGACAGACGAACTCGATATCAGGGGCCAGCTTTCTGTTCATCAAAGCCATCTTGAACTCCAGCTCGAAGTCGGAGATGACACGCAACCCGCGCACGATGACCTGAGCTCCCTTCTGCCGTGCATAATCAACCGTCAGGATATTGTAGCTATCAATGCTGATGTTGGGCACATCCTTGAAGGTCTCGCGCATCAACTCCAACCGCTCTTCGAGGGTGAAGAACAGGTTCTTGTAGGGACGGGCATAAGCAGCGACGATGACATGATCGAAGAGAGTGGCTGCTCTGGCGGCGATGTCAATGTGGCCATTGTGGATGGGATCGAAGGTTGCTGGATAAAGAGCAATAGTCATTTTGGGAAAACCTCAATTCTCGTTTCTGTAGATGGAAAGAAGGGTCTCTCCGTAGCGCCGATGTTTGATCAGGCTTAGAGAGTCAAAGCTTGAGGGCAGGGCCAACTGTTTGGGATGTTCGACTACTACGACAGCCTGTCCTTCGGGCAAGGTTGAGTTGGACAGTTCTTGCAGAAAAGGAACCGTGTTCGGGAAAGCGTAAGGTGGCGTGACCAGTATTATATCATATCTTGGAGTCTGGGACACACCCTGCTGGCGGAGCAAGGCCGGATTGACCAGGACATCTTGGGCGCGGTGGTGGTGCACCCGACCCCGCTCACTGAAGCTTGTGTGGGCCAGATTCTCCCTTATCACCCGGCAGCAAGCTCGGCTCCGGTCCACGAAATCGGCCCAGACCGCGCCTCGGCTGAGGGCCTCAATCCCCAGGGCCCCTGTCCCAGCGAAGAGATCGAGAACGCGACTCCCCTCGACAGCTCCCATGGCTTCCAGCATATCGAAGAGGGAGCCCTTGACGCGGTCCATCATCGGTCGGATAACATTCCCTCTTGGCGATTTCAATTGCCGACCCTTGGCTTTACCAGCAATGACGCGCATACCGATCTATGTCTAACTAAGGTCACCTTCCCCGCGCCAGAATCGTTGAACCTTTTCGGCCAGGAGGTGGTGCTCGGGCAAGCGCAAGTCCGGGTCACGGTTGAAAATCTCCATCGCTTCAGCCCGAGCTTTCTCCAGAATCTTCACATCGCTCAGCTTGGCCACCTTCAGGTCAGGGAGGCCGCTTTGACGGGTGCCAAAGAACTCGCCGGGCCCTCGCATCTTGAGGTCCTCTTCGGCCAGCAGGAATCCATCCTGAGTGCTTTCGATTGTCTTCAGGCGTTGCTCTCCCTCTTCAGTAGGGTTTTCTGACAGTAGCAAGCAGTAGGACTGGTGCTCGCCTCGCCCCACGCGCCCCCGGAACTGATGGAGCTGGGCTAGGCCAAAGCGATCTGCTCCTTCGATCAGCATGACGGTGGCGTTGGGTACATCAATCCCTACCTCGACCACGGGAGTGGATACCAGGATGTCCAGCTCTTGATGGTAGAACTTCTTCATGACCGCTTCTTTCTCCCGGGCCTTCATCCGTCCATGCAGCAAGCCGAGCTTCAGGTCCGGGAAAATCTCTCCCTGCAGACGGTCATACTCCTCGACAGCAGCTTTGGCCTCGATCTTCTCCGACTCCTCAATCAAGGGGCAGATGATAAAAGCCTGTCTCCCCTTGCCAATCTGACTACGCAGGAACTGGTAGGCTCGTTCTCGCTCCAGAGGGGAGAGCCACTTAGTCTTGATCTGTTGTCGGCCGGGGGGGAGTTCGTCAATAACTGAAATATCCAGGTCGCCGTAGATGGTCAAAGCCAAAGTGCGTGGGATCGGGGTGGCGCTCATCACCAGGATGTGAGGGTTATACCCCTTCTGGCGGAGGGTGGCTCGCTGGGTCACGCCAAAACGATGTTGCTCATCAATAACGGCCAGAGCCAGATTGGCAAAGGAGACCCCCTCCTGTATCAGGGCATGGGTGCCTACCACCACATCTACCTGGCCGCTGGCCATTTCATCGTATGTTTCGTCCTTTTCCGACTTGGTCAAGCTCCCGGTCAGCAGACGGATACGAAGGGGTTCAGGGGGGGCGGAGGGTCCTAGGGAGGTACCCTTCAGCCCCTGTAGCCGCGCCCAGGTCTCCTCTCCAAGATCAGCGAAAAGTTTATTCAGGGTCTTGTAGTGCTGTTCGGCCAGGATTTCTGTGGGAGCCATCATCACTGCCTGTCGCCCATTGGCCACGGCCATCAACATGGCTGCGGCAGCCACCACGGTCTTGCCTGAGCCCACATCCCCTTGCAAGAGGCGACTCATGGGACGTGGCTGGCTGAGATCTTGCAGGATGTCCTCCAGAGTTCGTTCCTGAGCGGCCGTCAGGGCAAAGGGGAGCGAGTTCCGGAAGGAACGCAACAGCTCCTCATCCACCGTCAAAGGCTGGCCTGGCTGCTCCTGCCAGGCACGACGCTGTTCGAGCACTCCCAACTGGATGAGAAGAAACTCATCGAAGCACAGACGACGGCGGGCACGTTCTAGCATGGCCTTGCTATTGGGGAAATGAAATTGATAGATGGCGGTGGAGAGGTCCAACAACCCGGCCCGTTCCTTCAGCGAGGTCGGTAAGTGATCTGGCAGGCGAGCCACCCACTGATCCAGAGTGGATTTGATCAGGCGGCGCAGCCAGCGGGCTCCCAGTCCTTTGGTCAGCGGGTAGATGGGAACCAGCCGCCCGGTATGGATAAGCTCTTTCTCCAGAGGCTCCCATTCTGGCGACTGAAAGGTCAGTCGTCCCAGGTACTGATCAACCTTGCCGCTGATAACGATCTGACGGCCAGGCAAGAGCTTCTTGGCCAGATAGGGTTGGTTGAACCAGGTAGCCTGGATGGTGGCCGTCTCATCGCCGATGACGGAGGTGGTCAGGACGGTGCCCTTCCGTGTTTGACGGTTGGTGGTATCCCAGATAGTACCGACAACCGTCACCTCTTCACCGTAGGTCAGCTTGTTGATGGTCTTGAGGGAACTGAAGTCCTCGTGTCGGCGTGGGAAGAGATAGAGAAGATCGGCCACGGTGGTCACTCCCAGGTTCCGGAGGCGTCTGGCGTAGGTGGTGCTGACCCCTTGAAGCTTCGTGATGGAGGTGGTATGAGGGCTCTTTGCTTTTCTAACGGGCGGTGCTTTGGGGATGGGCTGGGGGGGAGATGGCTCAACCGCTGGCAACTCTCTTTCAGGCACCCTGGCTTCTACCTCTTCCTGTGGAGGAGTGGCCGGCAGTGCTTCAATCTTGCTCAGTATGTTCCGCACGACCTCGCTACGGCGAGCTGGCTGGTCGGTACTGTAGGTTGCCAGCAAGGAGGCAATTTCATCCACCAGTTGTAGATCGCTGGCATCTTTGGCCTCCCTTCGTGCCTCCTGGCACCACAAGGAGGTAAACTTCTGTAGACCGCCTATCACCGCTTTGTCCTTGTAACCCTTGCTCTGTTCGAGCTTCAGTATCTTCTCTAGTTTCTCAAAGGCCGCTAACATAATTCATATTCCTCGACCATATTGGGCTAGATTCCTTCACGTACGACCACACCCATGGCGTCAAGACCGACGTGGCTAGCCAGAACAGGACCGTAGGTAGAGACATCTACCTCTTGCTCGGGGTAGGTCATGTGGATCTGTTGGATCAATTCCTGAACCTCAGGCCTCTTGTCGCTATGGATGATGGCCATTTGCTCAATGCGACTGAACTCCACCACAAACTCGTACAACTTCTCGATGGCACGCGTTCGGGTGCGCACCTTTTCCAGTGGCACGATTTCCCCCTCTTCTACGATCAACAGGGGTTTTATCTTCAACATGCTCCCTAAAAGGGCCTGGGCTTTCTCAATACGTCCCCCTCTTTCCAGATAGTCCAAGGTCTCCACGAAGAAGACGATGTAGATATGAGGGATCATAGCCCGTACCAGCTTCACGATATCGTCCAGGGACCTGCCCTTTTGAGCTGCCTTGGCAGCAGCAATGGCCAGCATGCCCAGACCGCGGGAGATGGACAGGGAATCAACGACCGCGATGCTCGTCCGACCCAGGAACGGTTGACTGGCCTGGACAGCAATCTCCTGGGTGTTGCTCAGCTTGCTGGAGATATGGATGGACAATATCTGGTCAGTGACCTTGCTCAGTTCGGAGTAGACCTCCCGGAAAGCCCGAGGGGAGGGGGGCAAAGTGCTGAAGGGGGTCGGCTTCTTCTGCTGCCTACGGAAAAACTCACCGGCGGTGAGGTCCAGACCGTCGCGCAGTGATCGGTTCCCGAGCTTGACCCTCTGGGGAACGACAGAAATGTCCAACTGGCTGGCGATCTCTGGGGGGAGATCGGCCGTGCTATCGGTGACAACTTTTACCTTTCGCACCGATTCCTCCAACTGTGCAAACGCCCAGGCGGTTTTCATTCTGCTGACATGATATAGTGGTAATGAGGTTGACCGCCTTCAATGACTTCGACCTCTTGCTCGGGATAGGCCTGACGGATCTTCTGGGCAAAGGCTTCGGCTTCATCTGGCTTCATACCCTCCCCGAAGTAGACGGTGACTATTTCATACTCCTCCGTCTTCATTTGCTTCAGGATTTCCAGGCCCACTTCATCAACATCGTGACCGGATGCGGCCAGCGCGCCGTTGCACAGGCCAATGACCTCCCCTTCTTTGACCTCGATGCCGTTGATCTGCACGGAGCGGATGGCGGTCGTGATCTCACCGGTTTGGATCTCTTCAAGAGCCCTTTCCATGGCCCGGACGTTATCTTCCAGATCGGCCTGAAAGTTGAAGGCCAGAAGGGCGCTGATGCCCTGGGGTACAGTCTTTGAGGACACGACCTCAACCTTTTTGGAGGAGAGTCTTTTAGCCTGTTCGGCAGTCAGGATGATATTCTTGTTGTTGGGCAGGACAATGACCTTGTCGGCAGCGAGACTCTCTATGGCCTCAAGAAGCTCTTCGGTGCTGGGGTTCATGGTTTGGCCACCGGGCACAACCGCGCTAGCGCCCAGGCTCTCGAAGACGCGCATCAGACCTGCTCCCGGTGCGACGGCGACAGTGGCTATGTTGGTAATTTCCTCGGTGGTGACAGACGGTCTGGCCTGGCCGGTCATGAACTCTTGATACTGCTCCTGCATGTTCTCCACGACGATCTTGCTCATGGAGCCCAGGCTGGCCCCGTAATCGAGGATGGCTCCTGGTCTGGGGGCGTGAACGTGGACTTTGATCAGATCGCTGTCCCCTACCACCAGAGCTGATTCGCCCATAGAGGCGATTCTCTCCCTGATCTCCTCCAGGTTTAGGTCCTTGCCGCGCAGGACGAACTGGATGTCGTAGCCGTATCCGCCTTCTTTCCCCATGACTGACAGATCTGCTACCTCTTCCAACTCAGCGTCCGTATCCACTGACTCCCCCTGTAGCAGCCTCAATGCGCCTTGCAAAATAATGAAGAGGCCCTGGCCCCCGGCATCCACCACTCCCGCCTCTTCCAGTACCGGTAGCAGAGATGGGGTTTCGGCTACCGCCTGCCTGGCTCTCTCCACTATGGCCACCAGCATTTCATAGAGATCATCGCTCTCCGCTGCTGCGTTGACTGACGCTTCGGCGATCTCTCTGGCCACAGTGAGGATGGTGCCTTCGACCGGTTTGATGACCCCCTGGTAAGCTGTATGAGCTGCCTCCTGCGTGGCCACTGCAAAATCATTGGCGTCAAAACGTCGCTTCCCGTCAAGGGACCTGGCCATGCCTCGGAAAAGCTGGGAGAGGATGACCCCCGAATTTCCCCTGGCTCCCATCAGAGCCCCCTGGGCCACAGCCTGGGCGATGGCCGAAACTGAGTGTTCCGGCGACTGGGCTATCTCTTTGTAGGCCGCCTGCATGGTCAGGACCATGTTGGTGCCCGTGTCCCCATCAGGCACGGGGAAGACATTCAAGGCGTTGATGGCCCCACTGTGCTTCTCCAGCCAGGCCAGGCCAGCTTTCAGCAGCAGCTTCAATTCCTGACCGTCGCAGGCCAGAATCGGCCGATTCCTTCTTCTGGGTAATTCCCACCTTTTCGTTCTCAGTTCCGTTGTCACTCGCTCTGCCAGGTCGCCTTCTCCCTACTCTGAACTTCGGTACAAATATCGTAGCAACATAGAGCCTCGCCGTTCCCCAGTCACCATCATCCCGGCTCGCTGACGCGCAGTCCTTGTACATGGACGTTGACCTGGGCCACCGGCACTCCCAGAACCTTTTCCACGCTGAATTTGACGGTGCTCATAATATTCTCGACCACAGTTGAGATGCGCAGGCCATACTCCAGGATGACGTACAGGTCAATGATTATCTCCTGGTCAATAATCTTTACCGACACACCACGCTTTTGGTTATCTCTATGCAGGAGTTCGTATATACCGTCGCGCAGATGCGGGGAGGCCATTCCCACCACACCATAACATTCCAGCACGGCCTGGCTGGCAATGCTTGATATGGCTGTCGGCGTTATCTCAATCCTACCCAGTCTCGTTATCTCTGCCATCAATCCCTAATCCCTAATCCCTAATCCCTAATCCCTTGGAGTATTTGCCTTAAAAGCACATGTATGCTATCATAAAAGCCGGAGGTTCAATATGGCTCGTAGATGCGATATCTGTGGTAAAGGTCCTCAGTTTGGCCATAATGTCAGCCACGCTCACAATCGAACCAAGCGTCGTTGGCTGCCAAATCTACAGAAGGTGACCATCGTCCAGGATGGCGTCGAAAAGAGGGTTAATGCCTGCACTAAGTGCATCAAGACCATGCACAAAATGTGATAGAGGACTGATGGTCAATACCCTGTAGCCATTTGCTATTCGACTATCCACTTCCTGCCAGCGCTCGATTTCATGAGGCTGGCTTTTTTCTTGTCCTCTC
>JBHIDP010000129.1:0-7689 GCA_046760185.1 Anaerolineae bacterium | reverse complement strand
ACGCCGAAGGCTCAGTCGAAGCCCTCAGCCGAACGGTGTCCCCTCGCTTCCCTTCTCCCCCTATGTGTCGTGCCTTGCGCCGAATTGCTGCGCAAGCCCGAGTAAGCGGGTTCTTGACGGAACGTCTTTGATGGATTATACTGTTATTGAATTATTTTGTTTTTTTCAGGCAAAGGAGACTTTATGAAGCTAACTGGTCGCCAAAGGGTGTTCTTAAGCAAGTTCCTCGACCTGTATAAGGAGGTTCAGCAATCGGTTCATTACAGCATGGTGGCCGAGAGACTGGGGGTGAGCAAGATCACCGCCTATGACATGTTGCGTCTGTTGGAGGATAGGGGGTTGGTCGCCTCGGAGTACGTGCTGCCGGAGGGAGATCATGGTCCGGGTCGTTCCAGCATTGTCTTCTACCCCGCCGAGAAGGCCGCCTCCGTGATCGCCGAACTGGTAGGCGAGGATTGGAACAGGGAAAGGTGGGAGGAGCTCAAGGAGCGTATCCTGCTAGCTCTGCGGGAAGGTAAAGGCACTAACTATCATAATCTCCTGGACGAGATCCTGCTGCGTATTCCCCAACGTAAGTCACCTATGCTCTATGTCACAGAGATGATCACTGCCATCCTCCTGAATCTGCATCAGTTGAAGGAAGAGGCTAGGGCCAGTGGGGTGTTCCAAGACCTCCGTGCCTTGGGGCTTCCAGGGGAACTGGGGCTTAATGCCCTGGCTGGCCTGACCTTGGGCTTAACCTTGGTGGAAAGGGCCAATCGCCGTATCACCTCATTGCTGCTCTCTTACGTCCAGAAGTATCAAGACCACCTAACAAAGCTGAGCGCCGAGAACAAGAAGCGCCTGGCGGACTTCACCCAGGAAGTGATGAAGATCGTAGAGACCTGAAGGGGTCGGCTTCTTCTTTTCGCTAATTCTTTCGGTTTTTTTGTTTTGTATCACTTTTTCAAAACGATAAGAACAGATAATCGGTTTTGTTACTGGCTGGGTGGTTCTGAATCAATGGCTTCGTTAGAGACCGGAGGAACCCCCAAGCTAATTTCGGAAAGGAGTGCAAACCAATGTTGGATTACTGTCCATTCCTCAAGTCAGAGCGCCGCGGGGAGTGGGGTCCACCGTACTGTTGTAGAGTCGGTGTCAACTTCTACTCGGTGGGGAAGGAACGGGAGCTATGTCGCACCTGCCCCCTCGCCCATCTGGGCCAGGCCCTTCCCTGTGAGCATCTGGATGTCTACACCTTCCTGCAAAGGGACGAAGAGATGAAGCAATTGATCAAGGTGGAGATGGAATGCCTGCTGGAGGAGCGCAAGTTGGCCGATCTCCGCAGGTGTGACCATTGCCCTGACTTCCAGGGAGCAAGGAAATAGGTCATGTTGAAGTAAAGGTTGATTGCCAACACTGACAAGGAGGATTCCCATGTATCGTGTCGTGATCACCGGCCTGGGCGCCGTCACCCCCATCGGCCTGACTGTGGACGAATCATGGCGCAACCTGGTGGCGGGCGTGTCCGGCGTGGGGCCCATCACTCAATTCGACACCACGGGCTTCCCCGTGCGCATCGCCGCCGAGGTCAAGGACTTTGATCCTCGGAAATACATGGACTTTAAGGAGGCTCGCCGCTCCCACCGCTCGACCCACTTCACTCTGGCTGCCGCCCGCATGGCCCTGACCGATGCCGGGCTGACCATTGACCGGGCCAACGCCGACGAGGTCGGTGTGGTTATGAACACTGGCGGCGGAGGGATCGGCGAAATGGAGGTGGCAACCCACATCCTGGCCCAAAAGGGACCAGGGCGCGTCAGTCCCTTCGTCGTCCCCAACGTCATGGCCAACGCCGTCGCTTGCCTGATCTCCATCCACATCGGCGCCCGAGGGCCGGTCATGACCTCCACTGCTGCCTGCGCCAGTGGGAACTACGCCTTCGTAGAGGCCATGCATCTCCTGCGGCGGGGGGAGGTTGAGGCAGTCATCGCCGGGGGGACGGAAGCGGTCATTACTCCTGTGGCCATGGCCAGTCTGGGCAATGCGGGGGCTCTCTCCCGCCGCAATGACGAGCCGACCAGAGCCAGCCGCCCCTTCGACCAGGAGCGGGACGGCTTTGTCATGGGGGAGGGAGCCGTGGTCATGATCCTGGAGACCGAGGAGCATGCCCGGCGGCGGGGCGCTCACATCTACGCTGAGGTAGCTGGGGGGAGCCTCACCGCCGACGCTTATCACGTCACCGCCCCGGACCCAGATGGCGAAGGAGCAATGCGGGCCATGCGACGGGCCCTGGAGTGGGCTCAGATGCAGCCTGAGGAGGTGGATGTCATCTTCGCCCACGGCACCAGCACGCCTCTGAACGATGTGACCGAGACCAAGGCCATCAAGGCCGTCTTCGGGAACCATGCCTACCATCTCGCCGTCAGCGCCACCAAGTCCATGGTGGGGCACCTCCTGGGGGCGGCGGGAGCCATCTCGGCCCTGGCGGCCGTGCTGAGTATCCGCGACGGCATCGTCCCGCCTACTATCAACCTGGAGCACCCGGACCCGGAGTGCGACCTGGACTATGTGCCCCAGGTGGCCCGTCGGCAGCGGGTCCGGGCGGCCATGGTCAACGCTTTCGGCTTCGGCGGCCAGAACGCGGTGTTGGTCGTCAGGGAGTATGTCCCGACAAGCACAACCGTGGAGGTATGAATTATGATTAAGATTGTCACCGACAGCAGCGCCCACCTGCCCGAGACGCTGGTGCGGCAATATGATATCCATGTCATACCCCTCAAGGTCGTCTTTGGGCAGACGGCTTACCGGGAGGGGGTAGATCTCACCCACGAGGAGTTCTACCGTATGCTGGGCCAGGTGCGGGAGCTGCCCACCACGACCCAGCCCTCGGCAGGGGAGTTCTTCGAGCTGTACTCTGTCCTGGCTCAGGCGGGCCACGACATCATCTCCATCCACCTTTCCAGTAAGCTCAGCGGCACGGTCAGCTCGGCCAATACGGCCAAAGAGATGCTGCCCGGGGCGCGGATCACCGTGGTGGACACCCCCTGGATCTCCCTGGCCCTGGGGATGCTCGTCCTGGAGGCAGCCCGGGCCGTGGAGGCGGGCCGGAGTTATCAGGAGGTGCTGGCCCGGGTGGAAGAGTTGATGCCAAAGATGAATCTGATATTCGTGGTGGATACCCTGGAGTATCTCCAGAAGGGTGGGCGCATCGGGGGGGCGGCGGCGCTATTGGGCACGCTGCTGAACATCAAGCCCATCCTTCATCTGGTGGACGGCCGCATCGAGCCTCTGGACCGGGTGCGTACCAAACGGGCAGCAGTACGACGCCTGCTGGAGCAGGTGGCAGAGCGTGTCTCCCCAGGTGCGCCGGTCCATATCGCTGTGCTCCACGCCCAGGCGGTGGAGGAGGCTCAGCAGTTAGAGACAGAAGTCCAGGCTCGTTTTAACTGTCGTGAGCTATATCTGGCCGAGATCGGTCCCGTGGTGGGGACCCACACCGGCCCCGGCACGGTGGGGCTGGTCTTCTACGTGGAGGGTCGCCTGCCCCTGGCTTGACAGGATGCGCCTCAGGTTGCATAATTCTGGTTGGGGTCGTCTATCCCCCTGGGTTACAGGTCTACCCCGATGGGCCGTTGGCGGAGCAGGCCAGGCAGCGCGGGTGGGAAATCCTGGGGGAGATGAGCCCGGTGCAGAGCCGGAGGCTCTGACGAGGAGATAAACCCATGCGTATCATCCTGTACACCGGTAAGGGCGGCGTGGGCAAGACCACTGTAGCCGCGGCTACGGCTCTACGCTGCGCCGAGCTAGGCCACGGGACAATCGTCCTCAGTACCGATCCTGCCCATAGTCTCTCCGATGCCTTCGACATCCCTTTGGCCCCAGAGCCCGAGGCCATCGCCCCCAATTTGTGGGGACAGGAGATGGATGTTTACTACTCTATCGAGAAACACTGGGCCACCTTGCAACGCTATATGGCCGCCGTCTTCTCCTGGCAGGGGGTGGAGGACATGCTGGCCGAGGAGATGAGCGTCATCCCCGGCATGGAGGAAGGGGCCAGCCTCCTGTGGATCAACCAGCACTATGAGGAAGGGAAGTACGACGTCATGATCGTGGATTGCGCGCCCACGGCCGAGACGTTGCGGCTGCTGAGCATTCCCGACGTGGGGCGCTGGTGGTTCAGCAGATTGTTCCCCATCGGCCGGAGTGCCGTTCAGATCCTGGGGCCCGTGGCTCGCCCTTTCCTACAAGGCATGCCCTTGCCCGACCGGGAGACCCTCGATGCCGCCGAGGGACTGTTTAAACAGTTGGCCGAGATTCACCGGCTGTTGTCAGACCCGAAGCTCTCCTCAGTGCGGCTGGTCCTCAATCCGGAGAAGATGGTCATCAAGGAGGCCCAGCGTACCTTCACCTACCTCAACCTCTACGGCTACGTCACCGATGCCGTCATCTGCAACCGCCTGATCCCTGAGGAGGCCGAAGGGGGCTACTTCGACGCCTGGCGGGAGGCCCAGACGCGGTACTATCGTCTGGTAGAGGAGGGCTTCTCACCCCTACCCATCCTGAAGGTGCCTTTCTTCGACCAGGAGGTGGTGGGTTTGGAGATGCTGCGGCGCATGGCTGATGCCCTCTTCGGCCAGGAAGACCCGACCAAGCTTTTCTTCCAGGGCCAGACCCACCGTATCGAGCCGTGGGATGAGGGCTACCTGCTGATCATGTCCCTTCCCTTCGTCGAGAAAGGGGACATCTCCCTACTTCGCTCCGGGGATGAATTGACCGTCCAGGTGGGGAGCTATCGGCGAAACCTCATCCTGCCCCACGTCCTGAGGGGGCTAACCGCCCAGGGGGCCAGGTTCGAGGGGGGGCTGTTGAAGATCAGATTTATTTAACAAAAGGCGAAAAAGGACAGCCGTGACCAAGTATCCGAAGCGGTGACTGAAGCAAGGAGCGGCAAGTCAGTGGTTCCTATGATCTGGCAAATAGTGACGTGGACAGTGAGTGGCTATCTGCTGGGCTCAATCCCTGCGGCTTACATCGCTGGGCGACTGCTGCGCGGCCTTGATCTGCGAAGGTACGGCAGCGGTACGGTAAGCGGCACCGGCGTCTACTATCACGTCGCCCGGTGGGCCGTGGTGCCGGTGGGGTTGTTCGACATGGCCAAGGGAGCCTTGCCCACCTGGCTGGGGCTGCAGTTCGGGCTTGGGTTGTCAACGGCCCTGACGGGAGGTCTGGCGGCTGTGGTCGGACACAACTGGCCCCTCTACCTGGGGTTCAGGGGCGGGCGGGGCATCAGCCCCTTCATGGGGTTGTTGCTGGTCGTCTTCCCCTGGGGTTTCCCGTGGCTGCTGGCCTCCTTGGCCCTGGGGCGGCTGTTGGGAGCCACGGCGGTGGTGGCCCTGGTGGGGATCGCCCTCCTGCCCCTGCTGACCTGGGGCACCGGGCAGCCGTCGGCTGTGAGCTGGGCTGCTGTGGGGATGCTGTTCCTCACCCTGGTCAAACGGCTGGAGGCCAACCGGCTGCCCCTGCCAGCCGCGCCAGTCGAGCGACGTCGGGTTCTGCTGCGGCGCCTGCTGATGGATCGAGACGTGGAGTACGGGGAGCCTTGGGTTCATCGCTGACCGCTGGAAGGAGCGCGCTGGGCAGTTCTTGGTGCGAAAGGCCAGGAGGGCAGGCTTCGTCCTTTACACGCAGTCCAGCCATGCCTTTTGTAAGCTCCAGAGCCCGTCCGTTCGGCTGAGCGTTTGACCGATGGTTCGACAGGCGTTGTCACTTCGACGGGCTCAGTGCGCGGCCTGAGCCAGCCTGTCCCTTCGATAACCCTTCGACGGAGCTCAGGACATCGCCTGAGCATAGCCGAAGGGTCGAAGGGCTCACCATGTAGCTCACGACGAAGCCCCGGGCGATTTCGCGGCTAAAGCGCACGGTGTGATTGCAACATGTTATCTGCAAAATGATTGTGCGGCTTGCTTGCTTTAAGCAAACTGTGATATACTAAATAAACAGGCGCAAGAACTTCAGTTTTTGACATCGACTTTTGTCTCCACCTTAAAGCATGGAGTAGTCCCTTTGGTAATGGGTCGGCTCCTGTGGGAGCGGTTTCAGGGGGTTCCCGATCTACAGTACATCCTCTTGCCACCCTACGAGATACCTGATCTGATCGTAGTAAGCGGGCTCATCGTGGAGAACAGGGGTCAGAAGCCGGCCAACAACATCAAGATATCCATCGAATACGATGATCCCAGCCTCAACAAGATCCATCACATGGAGATCATCAGTGACGAAGAGTACATTCTGCGTGGAGGGGGAGAACAGTACTCCTTCGCCACCCTCCGGCTGCGGCAGATGAAGCCGGGTTCGAAGGTGATCGTTTACTTCGCTAGCTCACGTCCCCTTACCCCTCGAGTCTCTGTAACATCTTTCGAGGCCAGCTACTGATATGGAAAAAGTCTACTATTGTGCCGTTGGCTCATGGCTGGGGAAGCTCTACATCGCTTCGACTGAGAAAGGATTGTGTCGCATTGCCTTCGAGGGGGAGGAGGACGAGTTCTTTCAATGGCTGACCAGGCAGTTTGGCTCCGAGAACCTTGTCGAAGACGAAAGCAAAAATGGGCTGGCCAGCGAACAGCTAAAGGACTACCTGGCCGGTGGGCGACGGGAGTTTGCGCTTTCAGTGGATCTGCGGGGTACGGCTTTCCAAAAAGCAGTCTGGGGCGAGTTGATGAGAATTCCCTACGGGGTCACCGTCTCTTACAAAGAGGTAGCAGAGAGGATTGGTAAGCCTGCGGCCATAAGGGCTGTGGGGTCGGCAAACGGTGCCAATCCCATCCCCATCGTGATCCCCTGTCATCGCGTTGTCGGGAGCGATGGCTCCCTGACCGGTTACAGCGCTGGCCTGGAAATCAAGAAAGCTCTTCTCAGGCTGGAAGGTGTGGACTTCTGAAAAGGGGGAGAAATGGCTGGGCAGATCGTCATTAAGGCCGGGCAGGTAGAGGTAAGGGCTGAGCTAAACGACACACAAACAGCCCAGGCCATCTGGCAGGCTCTTCCCATTGAAGGGAAGGTGAGCACCTGGGGGGATGAAATCTACTTCTCCATCCCTGTCTCTCTGGAGACTGAACGGGGACAGGAGGTGGTAGAGATGGGGGACTTGGGCTACTGGGCTCCCGGCACCGCCTTTTGCATCTTCTTCGGCCCCACACCGGCCAGTCGCGGGGAGGAGATACGGCCAGCCAGCGCCGTCACCGTTTTTGGGCGGGTTACAAGCGACTGTGCTGTCTTAAAGAGCGTTGCCGATGGAGCCAGGATCGTTGTAGAACGGGCCCAGGAGGAAGAGAAGTAGAGTTTTGCTGCTCATAGCATCATTTCATTTGTGAAAAATGTAATTTGCCTTTTGTTTTTCCCTGTGTTATAATGCCCGTCGTGATTCTGGGGTTGCTTGATAGGATTATTGATCCTTCTGTTGGTCGAGGCCAGACGACGTTTCCCGAAAATGAACCGAGACAATTCATGCTGGAATAGCGGGACGATTTCCCTGGGAAAATAGCTGTTTAATCCCCAAGAAGTTCTTGTCTCGGTTCATTTAAGCAGAGGGAGATGCAATGGGCGGATTTGCTGTCCCTCCGGTAAAATCCGCTCAATTTTTGTATGGGCAACTAACGCTATTGTGAGACAGGCTGGCCTCGGTTCAAAGCACTCGTGCAGAAATGATAT
>JBHIDP010000128.1:0-7814 GCA_046760185.1 Anaerolineae bacterium | reverse complement strand
CCGCCCAGTGGGGGCATGGGAGCCCCCGCTGCTGGGTTTTCGGATAGGCTCTAAGCCAGGTTTTGCCTTAGGAACTCAGTTGGGTTATAATTTGCTTGTTCAAGACAAGGCCACTCGAAAGGCAACTTGCCTATGCGTTTTCCTCCTAAGAAAGGCTCTCTCCTAAAGTGGCTGTACCCTGGCATGCAGGTGAAGCGCTGGTTGATCCTGCTGACCATGGGCATTACTATCCTCAGCCTGGGCTTTGCCTACATTCTGGTAAACATCTATCGAGAGCAGCCCTTCCCTCCCATCTTCTACTATCTGACTTTGCAATTCATCCCCCGCCTGCACCGGGGTCTTCTCTTCGGCCTGGTAGGTATATCCCTGGTCCTGGTGGCCACTATCAAGCTCAACCAGTCCCTGCTGTCAGTGTTTCGCTCACCCGGCCATGAGAGTCTGGTTGATGTCGTCTACCAGCATCGGCGCGGCCAGCGCGGCCCTAAGGTAGTAGCCATCGGCGGAGGCACTGGGCTCTCCACCTTGCTACGGGGACTAAAGGAACATACCAGCAATATCGTGGCTATCGTCACTGTGGCTGACGACGGGGGAAGCTCCGGTAGACTGCGCCGCGAACTGGGGGTCTTGCCCCCCGGCGACTTCCGCAACTGTATTGCAGCTCTTTCCAATGCTGAATCGTTGACCACTGAGCTGTTTCAGTATCGCTTCGGCGAGGGGATGGGGCTCAACGGACACAGTTTCGGGAACCTTTTCATTGCGGCCATGGCTGGTGTGACCGGTAATTTTGAGCGAGCCATCCTGGAATCCAGTCGCGTTTTGGCTGTTCAAGGTCGCATCCTCCCTTCCACTTTGCAGAACGTAACCCTCTGTGCTGACCTGCGTGAAGAAATCGGTGAGGTGGAAGGAAGCCGACTGAGAAGGGTTCAAGGGGAATCCAAGATCCCCAAAAGTGGTATGCCCATCGAACGAGTGTTTCTGGAGCCCGAAAATGTAGGAGCCTACCCTGAATCAGTAAAAGCCCTCCTTGAAGCTGATCTGATCGTGGCCGGCCCCGGCAGCCTGTATACCAGCGTGTTGCCCAACCTTCTGGTCCCCGGTATCAACCAGGCATTACGACGCTCCTCCGCGCTAAAGATATACGTCTGTAATGTAGCCACCCAGTTAGGCGAAACAGACGGCTTCAGTGTGCGTGACCACGTGAGAGCTATTGAAGAGCACGTGGAGCCCGGGATGTTTCCCTACGTGATGGTGAACAACAACATGAGCCCTCAACTCCCCCCCGACTGGACTATTGAGCTCATACGACCTGATCTCGAATCAAACGGGGAACATGAGATAGTATCGGCTGACGTCATAGACCAGGTTAACCCCTGGCGTCACGATGCCTCAAAGCTGGCCAGGAGTCTTATGCAGTTCTATTACTCCCATCGGGAGCGATGAGGGGCACCAGTAGAGCAGTTCACCTTTCACAAACCGACGCCGGTTTCCGTTCAGACTCAAGGAGGTTTTTAACTATGACAGTGAAGATTGGTATCAACGGTTTCGGCCGCATCGGACGACAGGTGTTCAAAGCCATCCGGAAGTTCTACCCCGACCAACTGGAGGTAGTGGCGGTCAATGACATCGTGCCGGTGGAATCCCTGGCCTATCTCCTGAAGTACGATAGCGTGTACGGGCGCTATCCCGAAGCGGTGGAAGCTGGCCAGGGAACCCTGCGGGTGGGAAGCCAAGAGGTGCAGGTCTTGAACCTCCGCTCCCCGGCCGAGCTACCGTGGGAGGAACTGGAAGTGGGTATCGCCATCGAGTCCACCGGGCTCTTTACCCGGCGGGAGGATACGGAGAAGCACCTACAGGCCGGCGCCAAGCGGGTGATCATCACCGCCCCGGCCAAAGGGCCGGACATCACCGTGTGTCTGGGAGTGAACGAGAAGGCGTATGACCCAGCTAAGCATCGAGTCATATCCAATGCCTCTTGCACCACCAACTGCCTGGCGCCGGTGGCCAAAGTGCTGGACGAGGAGTTCGGCATCGTCTTCGGGTTCCTGACCACGGTGCACGCCTTCACCGGTAACCAGAAGTTGGTGGACGGGCCTCACAAGAAGCTGCGCCGGGGACGTGCCGCCGCTGACTCCATCGTGCCCACCACCACCGGGGCGGCCATCGCCACCACCGAGGTGCTGCCCCAGTTGCAAGGAAAAATGGACGGCCTGGCCATGCGGGTGCCGGTCCTGGACGGCTCCATCATTGACTTCGTGGCCCAGACGGAGAAGCCGGTGACGGTGGAAAAAGTCAACCAGGCCTTCCGCCGGGCGGCCCAACGGGAAGACCTGAAGGGCATCTTGGACATCACCGACGAGGAGTGGGTGTCGGCGGACGTCATCGGTACCACCCAATCGGCCATCGTGGATGCCCCGTCCACCATGGTGCTGGGCGATCACATGGTGAAAGTGCTGGCCTGGTACGACAACGAATGGGGGTACGCCTGCCGCGTGGCCGACTTGGCCAGTTACATCGCTGACAAGGGGGTGTAGACGACAACTGAGTATGAACAAGAAGACGGTCACAGAGATTGACGTAGCCGGGAAACGGGTTCTGGTGCGGGTAGATTTTAATGTGCCTCTGGAGGAGGGGCAGCACTTCCGAATCGTGGCCGACGATACCCGTATCAGGGCCGCTTTGCCCACCATCCAGTATCTCCTTGACCAGCAGGCCAAGGTCATCCTGATGTCCCACTTGGGCCGGCCCAAGGGGAAAGTGGTAGAAGAACTGCGCCTGGACCCGGTAGCCCACCGCTTGTCTGAACTCTTGCACAAGCCTGTCAACAAGCTGGATGATTGCGTCGGTGATAGGGTGAGAGAGACCATAGATGCCATGCAGCCCGGAGAGGCAGTACTGCTGGAGAATACCCGTTTTCACCCCGAGGAGAAGATCAACGACCCTGAATTTGCCGCCCAGTTGGCCAGCCTGGCTGATGTCTACGTCAACGACGCCTTCGGCACTGCTCACCGCGCCCATGCATCCACCACCGGAGTGGCCGATCACCGGCCGGCTGTGGCCGGCTTCCTGATGGAGAGAGAGATCGAATTCCTGAGCAAAGCCCTAGAGGCTCCCGACCATCCCTTCCTGGCCATCCTGGGAGGAGCCAAAGTGTCGGACAAGATTGGGGTCATCGAGAACCTCCTGGCCAAGGTGGATGTCCTTTTGATCGGGGGAGGGATGGCCAACACCTTTCTGAAGGCCCAGGGGCATCAGGTGGGCCGATCCCTGGTCGAAGAGGATAAGCTAGGTGTGGCTGAGGAGCTTTTGGCCAAGGCCGGGGACAAACTTGTGCTACCGCTGGATGTGGTGATCGCCGCTGAATTTGCGGCAGAGGCCGACTCCCGCACGGTGTCCGTCCTCGACGTACCGGCTGAATGGTGCATCATGGATATCGGGCCCCAGACGGTGGAACTTTTTCGCCACAACCTTCGAGGAGCCAGCACCATTCTCTGGAACGGGCCCTTGGGTGTCTTCGAGTTCCCACGCTTCGCCAAGGGAACCTACGCCATAGCCGAGGCCCTGGTTGAGGTTAAAGCTACCACCATCATCGGTGGGGGGGATTCGGCGGCTGCCGTTCGCCAAGCCGGTGTAGCCACCCAAATGACCCACGTTTCTACCGGCGGTGGAGCCTCACTGGCCTTCTTGAAAGGGGAGATTCTGCCCGGTGTGGCAGCTTTGGACGATAGGGATGTCTAGCAGATGACTTTTGTGCCCGGTGAGAATGTTGGCCCGTACCGAATCATAGAGCAATTGGGGCAGGGAGGCATGGCCACGGTCTACAAGGCCTATCATGCTGCCCTGGACCGCCATGTGGCCATCAAGGCCCTGCATCCTGCCTTCAAAGGGGACCCCAACTTCATGGCCCGCTTCAACCGCGAGGCCAAGATTGTGGCCAAGCTGAACCATCCTCACATCGTGCCCGTCTACGACTTCAGCGAGCATGAAGGTACACCCTATCTGGTGATGCGCTACATCGAGGGGCGTACCCTGAAAGTTATCCTCGGTGAGGAGGGAGCCTGTCCCTTGGATAAGGTCATGGAGATCATGGTGCCTGTCGGAGAAGCCCTCACCTACGCCCACAGCCAAGGGGTGCTGCACCGCGATATCAAGCCCAGCAACATCATGCTAACCGCAGCCGGGGAGGTTTTCCTCACCGACTTCGGCCTGGCTCGTATGGCGCAGGCGGCCGAGACGACACTGTCCCGGGATATGATGATCGGTACCCCTCAGTACATCTCCCCCGAGCAGGCCAAAGGTGAAGTACCGGATCACCGCACCGACATATACTCCCTGGGGGTAGTCCTCTTTGAGATGTTGACGGGGCGGGTACCGTACAGCGCCGACACTCCCTACGCAGTCATCCATAATCATATCTACTCTCCCCTACCCCTGCCCAGCAAGATCAAACCGGACATCCCTTCCAGGATAGAACAGGTGGTGCTGAAGGCGCTGGCCAAGAGGAAGGAGGACCGCTACGATAGTATCTCGACCATGATCAATGCCCTGACCGAAGCCAGCAGGGAGGCGGTTGAAGCACCACCCCCGGAGGTGGTGGAGAAACCGGTACCGCCTGAGCCTGTTGGCCTGCCAGAAGAGGTGTCACCTCCCCCCCAACCAGGACGTAGATTCCCGCGACGCCGTTTGTTTGCTGCCGGCGGCGTTCTCCTCTTCCTCTGCGTCTGTTGTTTTCTGGCCTTGGCCATTGTCAATGAACAGCAGAAAAAGGCAGCTAAACTTGAGCCCACTCCTACTCCAGTCCCCACCACACTGATCAGCCGACGGCCTGGAGGTGAAAAGCCTACCATGACACCCCCGTCGGGACAAATCTCGTCCGCGCGTAAGGAGGCGATAGCGCACTTGACCCGAGCCGAAGAATACGCTAGGCAAGGGGACATCGTCAAAGCTGTGGAGGAATACCACCAAGCCATCGCGGCCGACCCCTCCTTTGTCGAAGCCTATCTGAAGGCCGGCTCATTCTTCATGAAGCAGGACCGCCCTGAAGAAGCTATAGAAGCCTTTAAACAGGCGCTGGAAATTGATCCCGATAACGTTATAGCTCTGCAAGGCATAGCCAATGTGCTCTTCTTCCAGGAGGAGTATGCTGACGCTGCTGAATTCTACCAGAGGGTTATCGAATTGCGGCCTGAACTTCCCTTGCCTCACGCACGCCTGGGACGCTACTACCTTCTGCTGGGACAATTGGACGATGCCAAGGTGGAGTTGGAGAAAGCGATTGAGTTAGACCCCAAGTTGCCTGAAGCCCATTTCGGCCTGGGTCTTCTCTACAAGGTACTGGGGCAGGAGGAAGAGGCAAAAGGGGAGTTCCAGACTGTCCTCGAGCTGGAAGAGGCCAGCGCTGCTTTGAAACGCAGGGCGCAAAAGGAGTTGGATCAGCTCCCTTAAACCATCATCCTCACTTCTGAGCAGAACAATTGAGCGGGGTTGTGTCCCGCGCCGGAGGCCAGAGGCAGGGAAGCAACCCCCTCCGAACTATAGGAGGGTATGTGTTCGGCCAATGGGATATTCTTCTCTGGCTGATTGTCATCCTTCCCTTTCTGGTCCTGTTGAAACGTTGGATAGGCCAGCATGCCCAGGGTGTCGGTTTGCTCCTCACCGGCGATAAGCGTACCGCCTTTATCCTCTATTCCCTCCTCCTTTTCCCGGGAACCCTGGTACACGAGTCCAGCCACTGGTTGGCAGCTCAGCTTCTACGGGTCAGGGTGCGTAAGATATCTTTCAAACCAGCCAAGGTTTCGCGCGGGCTTCGCCTGGGGTTCGTACAGATAGCCCGCGCCGACCCCATCCGCGAGAGCTTGATCGGCCTGGCCCCCCTGTTGGGTGGGAGCCTGGTCATCCTCCTCATCGCCCGTTGGGGGCTGGGAGTTTCGGCCGATATCTCTTCGGTGACCGACCTGTTGGGGCAGATTTTGGTGGGCCTACCGACCTACGTCCGGGTTCCCGATTTCTGGCTGCTTCTCTATCTCATCTTCGCCGTGAGCAATGCCATGGTGCCCAGCCCCTCGGACCGCCAGGCCTGGGTCTCCCTGCTCCTCTATCTAGGCTTGCTGGGTCTTCTCCTGTACCTGGTCGGTTTCGCACCTGAGAGGCCTGAACCTCTGGTGCGCTGGTCGTGGCAGGGGGTCAGATACCTGGTGGGTGCTTTCAATCTGACGGTCCTGGTAGACCTCACCTTTGTATTGGCTATCTTTCTGATGGAGAAAGTGCTGGAGGGGGTTACCGGGCAGAGGGTAAAGTATGATTAGTCCACATCAGGGCGGGCGAGGAACACCAGGGCCGGAAGCGCTACCACGCCCATACCCAGCAGGACGTAGAGTTTGTACAGCCGCGAGGGGAGGACCAGGGCCAGGCCGCCAAAGACAGCACAGAGGAAGTACACCAGAAGTACAACTTGACGTTGGGAGAGCCCCAGATCGAAGAGACGGTGGTGCAGGTGACCGCGGTCGCCTCGGACTGGAGACCGTCCGCGCCGTAAGCGGTTGATGATCTGCCAGGCCACGTCCAGGATCGGCACTCCCAGCACCAACAGGACGGTAGCCACCTTGGCCCCGGCGATGATCGAGAAGGTCCCCAGCGCATAGCCCAGGAACATAGAGCCGGAACTGCCCATGAAGATTTTGGCTGGATGAAAGTTAAAGGGGAGGAACCCCAAAGCACTGCCGGCCAAGGCCAGGGGCAACAGAGCCACACTGTATTGCCCCAGGCGGAAGTTGTGGGCGAAGAAGACGAGGGAAGCGATAGCCGTCACCCCAGCGGCCAGACCATCCAGTCCGTCAAGCCAGTTGACGGTGTTGATCATGCCCATGATCCAGAAGAGGGTGAAAGGCACCACCACCCACATCGGAAAGACCACCTGTTGGTCGGTCAGAGGGTTGTTCACCCGCTCGATGAAGACCAAGTGGTAGATAGCCACGAGAGCGGCAGCGAACTGGGCGGCCAACTGAGGCCAGGGAGAGAGCTCTCGCCAGTCGTCGTAGACCCCTACGGCGAAGAGGATGGCAGAACCGATGATAACCCCTCTCAGGCGGAACAACTCCTTGGGATCATCGCGGGGAATGGGCAGGAGAAGGATCAGGGTTATAGCCATCATGAAGGAAAGATAGAGGGCCACTCCACCCAGCCGCGACACGGGGAGGCGATGAACATCCCTGAGACGGTGAGGTATGTGCAGGAAACCCAGCCTTCGCGCCACCTGTCTCACCACAGGAGTGAGGACCAGAACGGTGATCAGCGGCACAAAAAAGGCCAGGACAAAGATAAGGGTCATTGACCCTTCTCCAGGTGGACAAGTTCCACTCCAGCCTCGTTAAAAAAGGAGCGGGCTAACTCATCGGGGTAGTGTCCAACGTAGAAGACCTGTTTGAGCCCAGCGTTGATGATCATCTTGGCGCAGGTAACGCAGGGTTGGTGGGTAACATAGATTGAACTGCCGGCTACCTGTACCCCGTGCAGCGCGGCCTGGATGATGGCGTTCTGCTCGGCGTGGAGCGCTCTAAGGCAATGATCGTCAACCAGGCTGCAACCCACATCCAGGCAATGAGGCAGGCCCTCGGGCGCTCCGTTGTAGCCGGTGGTCAGGATGCGTTTATCCTTGACGATGATGGCCCCCACCTGAGCCCGAGGGCAGGTGGAACGCCGGGCCACCTCGAAAGTGATACGCATGAAATACTCATCCCAGGAAGGACGTGGCAAATTATCCCCTTTTTGGTTGTAATTCAGTCAGGGGTTGAATCCGGAGTGCAGGCTTCGTCCTGAGC
>JBHIDP010000127.1:0-7816 GCA_046760185.1 Anaerolineae bacterium | reverse complement strand
TCAAATCGAATCCACGATCGATACCTGGTGGAGAAAGGCTACGAAGAAAGTTTCAGACCGGAGGTTGACGTGGACGAAAAGCCCATGCTAGTAGGATGGGATGACGGGAAAATCTACCTCTACCTTGACAGCAAGGAGTACTGCGTCTCAGACGAGCCTGAGTTGATAGAGCAAATCATTGCCCTGTGCCAACAATACTTTAAGCGAAAGTCTCAAGAAAAAACTGAGTCAGACGAGTGGACCAGTTCTCTGAACGAAGCTACAGGTGAGTGATAGCCGTGCTCTACCATGGTCCGCAATAGCTTGTCAGCTTCATCAAGGTCCAGATAGCATTGGTTAACCAGCAGAAGCAACACGCCCAACGTGCCAGAGACCTCAATTCCACGCTGATCAGCACAACGGCGGGCTGCCAAATCGTCGGATAGAATGCGCCCCTCGCGGACCTGAGCCACGGCCAAACACTCAGCTTCGCCAGGATCCAGTTGCAAACTGAACTCCGCCGTTAGCCTCTGTTCCTCGGCAGTCAGTTCCACAACCGGGAGCCATGACCAGTCGCAACCAGGAACTTTGCCCTGGGTCTCACCAGTTCTAAGTTCTGTCATCACCATCGGTGTTGTGGCTGCTATCTCGCCCAGCGCGGTGCGCAGCAAGTCCGGCCGCTGCACATAGGCGAAGTTGCTGAGGACGGTGCTGTCGAGCAGCACAACCACGTTCATGCCTCAGACCTGGTCCAGCGTGCGAGAGTTTCTGCTTCAGCTTGGGCTTCCTCCACAGTGGACGGGCCCAGGTGCAGTGGTACACCCAGGCGGTTGAGACGCTCGGTCAGTTCGTAGCGGGTGAGGTCCAGCAATTGGGCCGCCCGTCCCAAACTGATGTTGCCGTCCAGGTAAGTGACAATCACCAGATCCCAGGCGGCTTGCACATCGCCGCTTGCTGCCCTGACTGCCTCACTAACTGCCTCCGGGGTAAGGCCAGCGGGAGCCAGAGTCTCATCTCGAATGGGCGCGGGGCGCGGCGGCTGCTGGCGATAGGCAGCCACCGCCCGCAGGATATGGTAGTCGAGAATGTCAAGGATAGCTACCTGCTCCTCACCATAGCTTTCCACGATGATGGTCTGGCCACGTCGCACTCGATCTACCACTTGACGGGTCTTACGGGCCAGGTCGGTCTTGCTGATGACAGAAACCGCGGGCATAGGAAATCTCCTTTCAGATTGCGTAAATTACGTTCAGTACATAGTTTACGCCAATTTCCCGCTATTGTCAAATGGACTACTGGAAAAGTTGTACCCCTATTGATAGGCCAGCCGGGGGTTGAACGTCTGGGTCTTGACCAGCGAACAACTCAGTTCACACAACCGGCAACCAACGCACTTCTCAGCGTAAACGACAACTCGGTGGTTCATCATGCCCTCCCCATAGCTTCGAGATCAGCGGCGACGTCCGGCAAGTCGAGGGCGAGCAGCGTGGCCTGGGTCGGCACTCCGTCCCGATCCCACCCGCTGAGGGCGTAGAATTCGTCCAGCAATGCCTCGAACTCGGCCCGGTCGACGCGGTGGCCGGCCGCGGGCCCATCGGGCACAGGCTCCTCGAACACGCGGGGTGGGACGTGATCGTCAGCACGGGTGTACCCCTCGCGGATGTTGAACACGCGCGTCAGGTTGAACACCCGCTCGGCGGTGCGGCGAATGTCCTGGCCAGTGCTCGGCCGGCCGGTGGCGGCAGTGATCAGCGTGGCATAATCGTCGAAATCCACGTAGTACGACACGAAGCGACACTGGCCCATGAGGTCCGGGGCGGAACGGTTGCACTGGATGCGCTTTACCATCTCTGCCTTGCCACCCGGCGAGTAGCGGCGGTTGCCGGTGAAAAAGCCCATTGACCAGATGCGGTTGTGGTCGGCCCCGCGATCCACCACGGCGTAGCCCAACACCTGGCCAATGCCGCCCCGCGTCTCGTAGCCCGATTGCTCCAACCCCTTGCTGTGCATGGCGATGCGCTCGGCTCCCTTCCTGAAGTGCCGCGCCGCCTGGCGCACCCCTTCGGCCAGGATGTCGCCGATGCCCTCTCGCCGGGCGATCATCTCCATCAGCCGGAAGTACGCCGTCTCGTCGCCGAAGCGCAGGGCCAACCCACCCGTTTCCTCGTCACCGATGATGCCCCGCTCGTAGCACTCCATGGTGAAGGCGATGATGTTGCCAGTAGAGATGGTATCAATGCCCAGGTCGTCGCACAGCCAGTTGGCCCGGGCCACGGCCTCCAGCCGGGCGATGCCACAGTTGGAGCCCAGCATGGCCAGCGTCTCGTACTCCGGCCCGTCAACAGACAGGTCGCCGACCCGACTCCACACCCCGCAGCCGATGGTACAGCCCAGACAGGCCTTGTTTTTGACCACCAGCCCCGATTCGCGCATGGCCTCGCCGCTGATGGCTTCGGCCTGCTCGAACACGCCGCTTTGATAGTTGCGTGTGGGCAGGCAGCCGGCCTCCTGTGACATGAGGATGTGTCCGGCCGTGCCGAACTCGCGCCAGTGCATGGCCACCGGGTTTTCCAGCATTTCCCGGTGCAGCTTGTGGACGGTGGTCTGGAAGGCGTCTGGATCCGCCAGGCGGATGCCCTGTTCGCCGCGCACGGCGATGGCCTTGAGGTTCTTGGAACCCATCACTGTGCCCATCCCACAGCGCCCAGCCTGCCGACCGAATTCGTGGGTGATGCAGGCCACTTTGACCAGGTTTTCCCCAGCCGGGCCGATGCACAGGATTTGCGCCTCGTTGCCCAACTCGTCTTTCAGCGCCCGCTCGGTGGCAAAGCAGCCCCGTCCCCACAGGTGGGTCGCGTTGCGGAACGCGATCCGGTCGCCATCGATCCACAGGCAGGTGGGCCGGGCGCTGCGGCCTCGAATTATCACTGCGTCGTACCCAGCGTACTTCACCTCCGGCCCAATGTACCCGCCGACGGTGCTGTCGCCGTAGCCGCCGGTGAGGGGCGATTTGCTGACCAGGCTCATTTTGGAGCCGGGGGCACTGGTGCCGGTCAGCGGGCCGGTGGCCAGGATGAGAATGTTGTCGGGCGAGAGCGGGTCTGTACCGGGGGGCAGGTTGTCATACAGCATTTTGGCTCCGATGCCCCGCCCGCCCAGAAATCGCGCCGCCAGATCGGGGTCGAGGGGTGTGGTCGCCACCCGCTCGTCCGTCAGATTGATGTCCAGCACTCGGCCCATATAACCTCGTGCGTCGTCCATGTCGCCTATGGCCTCCTTTCCACGCGCAGAAGAACAGGTTGCTGTTGACTTGTCGCCGGCAACGAACGTGCCTGATTATACCACTTTTCTGGTAGCGATAGAGCCTTTCATAATTCGCAGGATATCGTTCTATCAGCTAACATGGTATCCGGAGTCGAGGCTTTCCCTGGCACCTGTGCGCCAGGACAGGTGAGCCGGATTTTGAGAGCCAAAACCGCCTGAAGGCTCCACTCCAGGTGACAAAGCAGTGTCCTGCTCGATTTATGCAAGGGTCTCTTAGCGAGAGTTTCTGTCTCAGCTAATACATATTTTACGCCAACTTCCCGCACTTATCAAAGATGAACATGCTTCATCTGTCCCGGCCTGTGCACCAATCCCTCATGGGACAGGCAACACATTTCCGGCGGCGGCAGTAGTCCTTACCCAGCCTCACCAGCGCCGTTTCGAAATCGGCGAATTCCCTGCCGGACAGGGGATACTTTCCCCACATCGAGCGAAGTTCCAGGAGAATTTCCCTCCGTTCCCCTTCGTTCGCATCGGCAAGCTGGGTCAAGCCCAGGTTTCGGGCGGCCAATACGGCCAGGTCCTGGGGCAACGGATCCGCTTTCTGCCACACATCACGCAGTTCCCTCAAGAAGATATTGACCGTCACCGGACCTACCCCCTTCCCCAAACCCATCAACTTCCGCTCCAGGTCCTGAGGGTCCTCTGCCTCGGCGTGAAGCCGGCTCAGGTCGCCGTCATACCCCTCCTTCAGCGTCCCCATCACCGCCAGCAATTTGGTTGCGGTCTTGAAGTCGTAGCGGGCGTAGCCGCCCACGTCCAGGATGTAGACAAGCCCCTCCCAGCCGGTCTCCAGGACGCGCTCAGGACTCAGCACACCCCTCCGCTCAAACTCCTGGTAGGTCCTCGTGGCCAGACTCTCCGCTATCCTGGCCCCGTAGAGGATGGAGGCCAGGAACCAGGGAAACACCTCACCCCGGTCCAAAGCGATGCCCAGCTCCACAGAAAAGCGACCCTTTACCCTATCCAGCAGTTCCCTGATCAGTTCCCGCTCAACCATAACCCACTCATCCAAGCAACAGTTTCAAAAAGCGGCCAGTTTGTCCAGATTTGTATTCTACCACAGCTTGAGGGGAAAGGACAACAGCTCTCAAAAAGAAAGAGGTGGGGAGTTCCCCACCTCTCGTTTCGCGCTCGTTTGGGAGGTTGTCCTTGCGCCTGTTATTTACTCCCGCCTGCGGCAGGCACCGACCAGACCCAGGATGGGCAAAAGCAGCGCTCCGAAGAGACCTCCCAGACAGGCTGGTGCCTGAGGGGCTGCTCTGGAAGTTGACCCAGAGGGAGCCTGCTCGCCACTGCCGACCACGATGGTCATCGTATTAGAGTGCAACCCACCCAGACTGAAACCGGCGGTGTAAGTGCCCTCCTTCTCGTAGGTGTAGTCCGTTTCGAACCGGCGCTGGATCTCGACCTCGGGCCAGTAGGGTAGGCAGTCGGGCTCGGCGTGCATGGCCGTCCCGTCGCCGAAGTCAAAGGTGTAGCTGGCGCAGTAGAAGTCCTGGTTGTTGTCTGGCCCACCAACCAGCTCGGCCCTGAAGCTTACGGTCAGCGGGGCCGTGCCCTTTGTCACATCCACCTTAAGGACCAGATCCACCTCTTCAGAGCGGCCCGAGGGGATGGGCACCGGGCCGTAGTCACCCTCGGTGATCTCGTAAGCCTGCCCTTCCAAGAGGACAATGACGTGCTGGCCCAGGGCAAAGTACCTGCCCCACTGCGGACGGGCGGTCAGCAACTGGAAGTAGGGCTCTGTGCCGAAGCCCACCTTGACCGTCTCCATCTTGTCAGGATCGTAGGCGGTATCAATCCAGGTATCATCGTGGAAGAGGAAGGCTTTGTCCCCTACGTGCTTGACCTGTTCAACGGTGGGACCTGAGACGGTGTCCGCGCTTCGTAGAGCCTCCTGAGCCACACTCTTCTCCACCGCCCCGGCACCGTAGGCTGGTGCCGGTGTGCCCATGATCTGAGCCTGCTGTTCCACCACACGCTCACGCCCCTCCTCGCGCAACACATCCTCCATCTCCTCAATCAGGAAGGAGGTGTAGGGGGTGATGATACCGTAGCGCACCGACAGGTCCACAATCTCCTCAATCAGCTCCTTGCTCTCGCCATGCAGTCGGATCTGGGTCAGGAGGTAACCGATCTTGCGCGTGGCCCATAGCCTGGCAATGAACTCCTGTCCACCCTGGCGGCGGAAGCTCACATCCTCATAGACAAACTGCTGCGCTTCCTCGTTCACCTCTCCTTTCAGAGTGACGGCTGTCGGCCCACCCTCACGATAGCGCCCTACCATCACCAATTGTGTCCCGGCGAAGAGGTCGGGCAGGGGATAGGGATAGGTCTCCTCGACGCGAATATCACCAAAATCGAGGTCAATGTCCGAAAGGAGCGGGGTGCTCACCTTAGCGTAGAAGGCAGACACCTCCTCCTCGATGTTCTGGCCGGGCCTGACGTAGGCGCTGGCCCCGCGATGCTCCTGGGCCAGGGTATCCAGCAGGATGGTGTTGACGTCATCCCCCACGCCGAAGGTGAAGAGGCGGGCCGCCTCGGGCGCGGCGTCGGCCACATTGGAGAGGATAGTGTCGGTCTCTACCACCCCTTCGGTGGCCAAACCATCGGTCAGGAAGATGATGATCTGAGGGCGCTCGCTGTCGGCCTGGTTCAAAGCCTCCAGCAGGGCACGGTTGATGTCGGTGCCACCACCCGCTCTCAGGTTACGCACGTAGCGTAGAGCCTCACCAGCCTCATCTGCCGGCCGCAGCCCACGGGCGTATTGGCGCACGCCGGTGCTGAAGGTGATGATGTTGAAACGGTCCTCCTCGTTGAGGTTGTCCAGAACGAATTCCAGAGCCTTCTTGGCCTGCTCCAACTTGCCACCCTTCATGCTGCCCGAGGTGTCCAGCACGAAGATGACATCCTTGGCCACCACCCTTGAGGTCTCCACCTCGACCTGGGGGGCGACCAGCAGCAGAAAAAACCCATCCTCCCCCCTCGGCTTGTAGCTCAGCAGGTTGAGGCCGAAGTCCTCGGCCGAGATGGTGTAGTAGAGAGCGAAGTCACGGTCGGGCTTGACATCGTACTCCTCGTAGCCCACACGGGCGGCGTAGTCACCTTCCCGATCCACCACCACGTCGTGGCTGGGGGAGTAGATGGCCCTGATGGCCTCCCTGGAGCGGATGCGCACGCTGATGGCTACCTCCTCCAGAGGCCGGCTCGAGAACTTCTCGGTGTTGAGGGGATAGATGTACTCTATCAGCCCCTGATCCATGGGCAGCACCTGGCTGTACTCCAACTCCACCCGCTTCTCGCCGTGGGCCGGGATGGGGAAAATGCGCGCTTGGAATGCGTTCCGCCCCATGTATTCCAGGAGGGCAGGGTCTCTTCGCTTGCGCACGATTTCCTCGTAGATCTGCCGCGCCTGATCCTTGTCCAGCACCTGCCCCTCCAGCTTCTCCCCGTCCACCCACATGGCGAACTCCGAGATGGATGCTTCCTCAGGGAGGGGGAAGATGTAGGTGCCCTCCAGCTCATAAGGGGTGTCGTTGAGGAAGACCTGGTCCACGTGGGTGGTAGCCACCTGGTCCTCGATGGTGACCGTCACGCGGTGGTATTTGATGGCCAGGTTGGGGAAATCAATGGGGGGAATCGGGGGTGGTGGTTCAGGGATGATGATCCCGTCGGCGTAGGCCAGTCCCGGCATGGAAACCATCAGCCCCAACAGCACCATTGCCATCACAAAGATTCTCGCTTTCATCTCGTCACCTCCTTGGTCTGATCTTCCACCTACTAGACGCTCGGTCAGGGCCAAAGGTTCCCAGAAAAAGAAAAGCCGCCAGGCCTAGTCTCCCAGCGGCTTCTTGACGCCACAGAAAGACCCTAAGGGTTTCTCAAAACCCTTAGGGTCTTTCCAACTCTCAGGGCATGGCTCGGGACAGGTCTCAAGGCGAAGCCTGCGGTCGGGTTCAGGGCACGGGTAAGGGACCGGCCCTAACATATCGGCGGGGGATATGCTTCTGCCTAATGGCCGTCAGCATGAGTTCTGGCGAGGGTGGCTTCTTTGAGCTGTCAAAGAAATGGTTTTTGCTTTGTCTCCTTATGAATCGAAGAGCTCCAACCGGCTAGAAGGCAAGGTGACCACCAAAGCCGTCTGAGGGTGGTTGGCTACGGCGATGGTCAGTTCCTGCAGGAAGCTGAGGCTCTGGCCCGCCAGAGTGCCCTCCCCGACGTCTACGCCGGCCGCCTTGACCTGGTACTCCAGTGCTTCATCTATCAGGATCAGCGCTGGTGTCGCCTGGATCAGTAGTTCGCCTAGTTGATCGGTGCCGGGGGCGATGCGGTCCTGATCACTACGCTCAATGAGTAGGTAGAGTTCAGGACTGCCCAACTGATAGGCCATCTCGCCCCACAGGGTGCGGATGTGAAGCCCTTCGGAGGTCTGGCGGCCCTCGTTGGCATCCAGGGCAGTGCCCACCAGGGTGGCAACGTTGGCCTGGGGCACCCGGGAGAGCCCAGCAGC
>JBHIDP010000126.1:0-7835 GCA_046760185.1 Anaerolineae bacterium | reverse complement strand
GAAGCCTGAGGGGTGCGAAATATGGGCTTGGGTTGGGTACCCTGGCCCGAGGCACCTTTCGCTTGTTAATGGCCGGGATGGCTATCCTGGCCTTGCTCCTTCTGGCCAGGGTTGCGGGGCTGGGGCAACCGGCGGGCGACCAGGGCGAGATCGCTGATGAGACGTGGAAGCGTATCCAGGAGGAGGGTGTGCTCAGGGTGGGCCTGGATGCCAGCTTCCCTCCCTTTGAATTTCGGGAGGTGGATGGGGGCCCGTTGCTTGGTTATGACATCGCTCTGGCCAGGGAGCTTGGAAAGCGCCTGGGAATTGAGGTCGAATTTGTGGAGGTTGGCTTCGACGGCCTCTACGATGCCCTCTACACCGGCCAGTTCGATGCCATTATCTCTTCCCTCCCCTATGACCCGCTCTTGACCAAAGATTTCGCTTACTCTTACACCTACTTCACCGCTGGTCAGGTGTTGGTGGTATCCAGCCGCGAGGAGAGGACGCGGGGGAAGTGGGACCTCAAAGGTAAGGTGGTGGGGGTCGAGTATGGTTCCGATGGGGATGTCGAGGCCCGCCGGCTAAGCAGAGGGTTTGCTTTCGATTTGAGGCTTTTCACTACGGGGCATGAAGCTTTGCTCGCTCTGAGACGGGGGGAAGTAGAAGCGGTGTTGACCGATGCTGTAACCGCCTACCAGTTCATAGGGAGGCAAGGGGGGGTAAAGATTATAGGGGAGCCATTGACCCATGACCCCTCCTACGTCATTGCCATGCGCCCGGACAGCCAGTTGTTGCTGCGACAGATAAATGAGGTCCTTGAGGGAATGAGGGCTGATGGTACGTTAGAGAAGCTGATACAGGAGTGGTTCTGACTACTGGCTACTGGCTGGCCACTATCTCCACGAAGCTCGTTTGGCCGGAGATCACCTCCACCTCCTGCACGTAGAGCCTGCGCCCCACCTTCGTCTTGAGCAGGTAGGTCCCCGCTGGTACGTCCCCCAGTACAAAGTTCTCCCTCCACTCCTCGTCAGCGTTTACCTCCCGATTGGGGTAGGTCCACGTATCCCGCCATGGTGTGTCAGGGTTTGACAACTGATGAAAGGTTACGAGGGTCTCAGGGACTGGTTGCCCCTGATCGTCGTCCAGAAGTCCAGCTATGGTGCCGTAGCCGGGGAAGGGTTTGATCCACAGCTCTGGGTTGCGAGTGTGCTCATAGGTGTTTCGCCCCAGGCGGACCTCAAAGTGGAGATGAGGGCCCAGGGCCACCCCCGACTCTCCCACCTCACCCAGTACGTCACCAGCTTCGACTTTCTGACCAATGCTGACCCCTACTTTGGAGAGGTGACCGAACAGGGCGAAGAGAGGCTGACCATGGAACTCTTGGTCCACCTTGAGCACGACCAGTTGGCCATAGAAATCGGGCTGGGGTCCGTAGACAGCTATGGAGTCATCTCCGGCAGCAACCACCCAACCCGCAGCTACAGCGAGGACGGGGGTGCCGGTGGGGTTTTCAAACTCCACGCCGTGATGAATGGGTAGTTCGCCAGCAGCCGTTGAGCCGTAGGCGTAGTAGCGGCTGACAGAATCGTTATCCTCTGGACCTATGGGCCGCTGCAACCAGTAATGGTCCTGCGGTGGGCTCTTTTCCGGGGAAGGTGTTTGTTCAGGCGTGACGGCCAGGGGCGTTGGGGAGGCAGGTGTATCGGTCGGAGTGGGTGTGAATTCCAAGGTTGCGGTGGCGGTGGCGGTGGGGGTGGTGGTTGGGCTTGGGGTAGCGGTAGCCGTGGCCGTGTTGATGGGGGTAGAGGTAGCCGTTGGCAGCGGTGTGGGGCTGGCTGTTGGCTGTGGGGTCGGCGTGGGCGTAGCTGTGACCATCCTTTTGGCTACTGCTCGGGTCGGAACGACACCAGGGATGGAAGGTGATCGGGCTGCCGAAACGAGGAGGATCAGGATGAACCCCATGGCCAAAGCCTCGCCAAGCATGATGGCGAAGTCCGTTCTTATCCTGAGCCCGCCCGGCAGTTGCATCAGCGGCGCGCCTTCCCGGCCAGTCGTGTTTTCCATCGGTTGGATGCTATTCTTGTCAGTCACTGAGTTCTCCGCGATTGCTCGAACGGTTCGGGTTGAGGAACCTCGCTTGGAATCACAGCTCCGCTGGCGGGGTCCACCCCTGTTTTCAGGCTCCCATCGGCCAGTGCTACCCGTATCTCCTCAAGCCGTTCCTTGACCGCTGCCGGAATCTGTTCCTCCGCTTGGTGGAAAGGACCGTAGGTAATGCCACCGTTGCTCACGTCCAAGAAGAAGTGTCCCCCACCGGCGAAGCTGCCCTGCAGAATCTCCTTGATCTGAGCATATACGCCCAGGTCTATATGCTTCACCATGCTCGATAGAAGCCTGTCAGCGCCCGGCCTGGCACCGCCCTCGAAGAGGGTGTAGTAGACATCCTCTTCGGCCCCGATAACCCAGGCCCCTTCCCTGGCCGCTTCCTCCAAAGCCCCCTGGCCCGTGCTGCCACCCACGGCGAAGAGCACATCTGCCCCCAAGGTCACAAAATGCCTGGCTGTGGCTGCTCCGGTCTCCGCATCAGCGAAGGTGGGGATGTATACCCCCAGGGCCACAGCCTCCGGGTTGACGAAGCGCACCCCGTGATTGAAGCCGTTTCTGAACTTCAGCATGGGGGGGATGTCAACGCCGGCCACGATGCCCACTACCCCGCTCTCCGTCATCATCCCGGCCAGAGCTCCTGCCAGGAAGCCAGCCTGGTCCTCTCGATAGAGGATCCCTACCAGGTTGGGTGGGGGCTCGGAGAAGGACTGATCCACTCCGATGAAGAAGAGGTTGGGATTGTTTTGGGCAGCATCGTAGGTGGCTCCGGTGATGAGCAGCCCGGTGGTGACAATGACATTGCACTCTTGGTCAATGAGGGTCTGGATATTGCTGGTAAACTGGGTGCGATCCACAGTCTCGATGAAAGCGGTCGTGAAGTCGAACTCGGTGGCGGCCAGAAGCATCGCTTCGTAGGCCGGTTGGCTCGAGCCGCCGCTATCTATCTTCCCTCCATCGGTCACCAGCCCCACCTTAAATCCGTTGGGGGCCCTGAGTTCCTCCCTGGGGGGCCGGGTGGGTTCAGGTTCAGCCTCCTGGGTGGGGGTCGTGGCCGACGGCGGCACCTCAGCTACAGTTGGCATCGCTGGGGGCGGAACCGGTTGGCAGGAAAGCGCGGTCAGGGATGACACTATCACTGCCTGGGCCAGTACCTTAAAAGTGTTCAGCCACTGCCAGAGGTTGGGAACCATTGCTCAGCTTTCGACCTCGCTGGCCACAGGTAGGGGTGGGGTCTCGCCCAGGGACCAGAAGACCCCGTCGGCCAGGACGAGATAGAGCCCAACCTTGAGGATGGCATCAGGCTCTATCTCCTCTTGAGCCAGGGGGATGGACACCTCATCTGGTACGATCTCCCTTGGCAGAAGGTGGCTAAAGCGAAGCGCGTTGTGGAGAAGGTGGGCGTGATCGGCCTGAACCGGCTGCATGTTCCCCCCTTGTAGGACCACCTTGATGTTGTAGTCAAACCGGGGGCGGTCGCCAGCCCTCCAGAACAGGGTTACCCGCAGTGCTTTCCTCATCCCTTCGGCTCGCACCACCCTTTGACGGTAAGCCAGCAGTTCGATCTCCCCCTTCAGTCCCATCTTTACCGGATCGGCCAACAGGTGGATATCCTCCCTTTGAGGCAGGGTCGAGGGGAATGGTCTGAGGAGCAGCTCCAGCAGATCGGGATGCTCTGTGGGTACGGTCATGATACGCCAGCGGTCCGGCTCCTCCCCCAACCAGGGGAATCTTCTGTACAGGTCCGTGTTGGTGACGAAAACTCTCCCCTGTCCACCCTCCAAAGCACTCAATAGCTTTTGGCGATCGGTGGTGTGATCAGGGAGGACATAACTGCTGACACGGCCGGCTCCATTGAGAGCGGCCAGGGTCCAGATGGCCCGTTCGGTGTTGTGACCACCGGCCACGGCTGCTATGCGGTCTGTCTCAGCTATGGCCTGATATTCCTCCAGCAGGTCCACAGCGGCGGTGTCTTTGCTCTGATCAACCTGGGGAAGGTTGTTGATTGCCAGAACCACCACCGAAGCAGCCATAGCCAGTTTCAGCGTGGGGTCAAAGTAGCGACGCAGGGACTGCTGGCCAACTGGCAGTCGGGAGACCAGCCATTGCAGGCAGAGGCAGATGCCCATGACCAGGAGCATGGTCAGCGGGGTGAGCATGGTGTGGATGTCAGCGGCGCGGTAGGCCAGCCCAAGGATAATCAAGCCAGTCAAGGGAAAGCCCAGGAGAGCCAGGCGCATCCCCCCTTGACGACCATCGGGCCATCCATCCCTGATCCAGAGGGAGAGGCCCAGCAAGCCCACCATCAGGCCAGGCAGGGTGATCTCTCTTGCCTCCAGGAGGAGAAGCTGCCTCAAGGCTGGTATCAACTCACTCCAGGAAGGAAGCACAAAAACCCCCATCCAGTCTCTGGCGGTGACGACCCATTGAAACCAGGCCCACTGGCTGGTGTCGGTGTAGAGCCAGGTTTGGTCTTGCCGTCCGGCGGCTGTCAGGGGCAGGTAAAGGTAGGTTAACAGAGGCAAGCACATCCACAACACCAGTTTGACTAGGCGAAGGAGGGTGGTCGAGCCCTTTTCTCTGGCCAGGGAGATGGTGACCATGACGGCCGGCAGGAGGAAGATAGCCGTGCGGTGATGGGCCAGGCCGGCCCCCAGGGTCAGCCCCAGGAGAGGGATGAGGTGTTTGTCACCCGTTCGCTGCCAGCGCAGGGTGAACCAGATAGCCAGGATGAAGATCAGGGCGTTCCCGGTGTATACTTCGGCAATGACGGCTACTAACCAGAAGGTCTGGCTGAAGGCCAATAGACCGGCCCCCAGCAGGCCAAAGAGGCGGTCTACCCCCATCTCTCGTAGGGTTAGCCACACCATGGCCAGGACCAGCAGGCCCAGGATGGTGGAGAAGACGGTAACCCTCCAGGAAGGATCTGTGTCCGGGGCCACTACCCCCACAACCCTGACAAAAAGGTTGGCCAGGATAGTCCAGATCGGATAGCCAGGGCTATGAGGCACTCCCCAGGTCTGCCCCACCACCTGAAACTGGGCCGCATCCCCGGTCTGGAAGCCCCCCTGGCCGGAGGACAGCCCCGGGGGCATAGTCCGGTGATATAGCCACAGCACACCTATCAACAGCAGCCCGAGAGGAACTCTCTCTTTTATGGAGCCCACGTGACCCTTTCGAGAGTCCAGTCCCACAGACCCGTTCCGTAGCCACCATCCAGGGCCAGCAGTTTGCGCTGTCCGCTGCCGTCGGCGTTCATGACCCAAAGTTCCCACTGGCCGCTGCGGTCGGTGACGAAAGCGATGTGGCCACCGTCGGGTGACCAGGCTGGCAGGCCATCCTTGGCCGGGTTGTTGGTCAGGTTCTTGGTCTCACCGCCGGCTACACTGACTGAACAGACTTCCCAGTTGGCGTTCTTAAAACACATGAAGGCAATCTTGTCGCCGTGGGCAGTCGGGGCAGTGTCATCGGCACCGGTGGTGATCCTCGTCGGAATGCCACCACTGGCATTGATGATGTAGAGGCCGCACTTTGTAGTCGTGGCCCAGTAGTCGCAGCTATTGAAAACAATGCGGCCATCAGGGAGCCAGGAAGGGTAGCGGCCCAAAACATCGGCGGCCCCGTAGTTGAGGGGTCTGGGTTCTGCCCCCAGGGCCATGACATAGATACGCGGTGCTCGGTCACCGTGCCGGGTGGACCCAAATAGGAGGCGGTCGCCTTCGGGAGAAAAGTTGGGGTGCATGTCTTCTACCGCGCTGAAGGGCACTACCCGCCCCCCGCTGCCATCGGAGTTCATCAGCACCAGTCTCTCCTCTGGCTGCCTGTCCCCCTTGGCTACGATCTCTTTCCCATCAGGCCGGAAGGAGGGTTGGCGCACCTGCTCTGCTACCAGGCGGCGGCCACTGCCATCGGCGTTGACGCTGTAGACGGTGTACCTTTTGTAGGTGAGATCGAACACGGTGAAGGCAATCTTCCCCGTCAGTTGCGGGGTGGGGGTGGCTATCGGTTTGGGCGTGGGGGTAGGAGTAGGCGTACCTGGTTTGGGTGTGGGGGTGACCACCATCACTATGGGAGTTGAGGTGGCAGGCGGGGTGGTCACCGCCACCTCTAGGCCAGCCAACACTTCTTGAGCTACTTCATTCTCCGGGTTGAGCTCCAGGGCCTTCTGAGCGGCAGTGGTAGCGGCGCTGTACTCGCCGAGTTCGTAGTAAGCCCAGGCCATGTTGGCGTAGGCGTTGTCAGCTTCAGGTTCGAGAGCAACGACTTGTTGATAGGCGGCGATAGCTTGCTCCCATTCCTCCAAGGCCGTGTAGCACTGACCTAACCTCCAGTGGCTATCCACGTATTCATCGTTGATGACGATAGCCTGCTGGTAGTAGGGGATCGCTTCGGCGTACCTCTCCTGATCCTGATAGGTCAAACCCAGGCCCCCATAAGCCACGGCCGCCTGAGGATACAGAGCTATGGCCCGCTTATAGCCGGTGATGGCCAGATTGTAATCCCCGAGGCCCCTATATTGACTGGCCAGCTCGTAGTGACGCAGGGCCAGGTTGGGTTCCGATTTCATAGCCATCTCGAACTCTGCTGCCGCCGCCTCGTCTTCTTCCCTAAGAAAATAGATGAAGCCCATGGTGCGGTGCGCCTCGGCGTTGTCAGGGTCCAGTTGTAGGGCCTGCTGAACCTCGACCTCGGCCTGGACCATGTTGTCAGTGTCCACATACGCCTCGGCTAGGAGGGCATGAGCCTCAGCATAGTTGGGGTTCAGCTCGATGGCCTTCTGACCGGCGGCCACCGCCTTATCGTACTGCTCGTCCCAGTCGTAGGCCCGGGTCAGGCGGGCGAAGGCCTCGGCATTGTGGGGATCAAGTTGGGTGGCTACCAGGGCCTTGGCTACCGCCTCTTCATGCAAATCAGGTCGCCATTCCAGGTATCCCTGGAAGTTGAGGGCCCGAGCCCAGCCAGCGTAGGCCAGAGCGTTATTGGGCTCCAGGGCGATGACCTGTTGGTAGTTGGCTGTGGCCTCGGTAAACTTGTTCTGGCTGGCCAACTCGTCGGCCAAAGCTAGATAGTCAGCGGCGGTGAGGCCGGGGGTGGGGATGATCATCGGCGGCGTGGGGCTGAGGGCAAGGATGAAGGGGGTGGGGACCCGTGCCGCCCGGCCACGGGTGAAGTAGAGGTACCCTCCCGCTCCCAGACAGATGGCCAGCGCTATCACCGCAACCAGACCCACTCCCCCGAAAATAAGGCAGCGTGGGAGGCCGCGTCGAGGCGGTGGGGGAGGTGCTGGCGGAGGAGGCGCAGTGATCAAAGGCTTCTCCCTGGGTGGAGGAGCCTCTGGCGGCGGGGGTGGAGCCAGACGAAGCCCGCAATTTCCACAGAAGATAGCCCCTTCCTCTACAGGCTCACCACACTGGGGGCAGGTGGGTGCTGCCGCTTTCTCCGCTGCCACACCAGGGGGCTGACCAGGCACCCACTTGCTGCCGTCGTGGTAGTACCACTTCCCGGTCTGAGCCCCGATCATCCACAACCGTCCCTCACTGTCCTCCAGACGGAGTTTCTCGATCTCAGCCTTAAACTCCTCTTCGCTGATAACCCCGCTTGTCAGTTTGCCTTTTAGCTCGTAGAACCGTTTCTCCAGTTCGTCAAAGTCCATCTCGCTATACCTCCCTTAAACTTAACTCGACATTCTAACTACCGGACCTGAGAGCGTGTTTGAATATTACTGGAGCGACCGAGACCCTTAGGGTCTT
>JBHIDP010000125.1:0-7853 GCA_046760185.1 Anaerolineae bacterium | reverse complement strand
ACAGTGCATCAGCTAGCCGGTTTCGTCAACGTAGCAGTAGAGCTTCTGGGTCATCGGTGCGAGAGAGTTTCCAGGCTTCTAAAATCAGTATTGAAGACGCAGCCCAATGGCGCATAACTCATCAGTGAATGAAGTATTCCGGTTAACCTTCCGACAGGAACAGCACCAGGAGGGAAAACAAAAAGCCAGGCAGTGAGTCTCGTGCTACCCTTGCCTGGCATTATAGCATAATTTCAGGCCCGTGTCTATGAAGTTGGTGTCAAGGTCACAATAACACGTCTCGTGATGAATATGCACGGCACAGGTCATGGACTGGCGAGCACATTCTCAATAGCCGAGATCAGCTTATCTTCAGAGGTTACGCCAATCCATCCCCCCACCTGGTTGTCATCTCTGTCCAATAGCACATAGGTCGGAATGGCCCACACATGAAACTCAGCTTTCTTGGCCGCTGAAGCAGGGTCGTCCACGTTCACTCTGATGAAGTCAACCCGATCGCCATATCTGGCTTTCAACCGCTGAAGGATCGGTTCCATTTCGTGACACTCCGGACACCAATCCGCATAGAAGTCATAGAAGATAGCCTTTGCTGGGATAGGGGTGGCAGTGCTAGTCGGAACAAGAGTAGCCGTTGGAGTTACAGTGGAAGTGCCCGTCGGAGTTGCAGTGGAGGTAGCCGTCGGAGTGGCGGTATAAGTTGCTGTTGGAGCTACCGTCTCTGTGGGAGTAGAAGTGTAGGTAGGCAGAGGGGTCAATGTGGCCGTCATACTCGCGGTAGGAGTTGAGGTCAAGACAGGTTGGGCTGTTGCTGTTGGAACCGTAGTGCCGCAGGATGCCATAGCGCCAAGCATGAGCATACCCACCAGCAAGAAAACAATGAAGGTACCAAGGATTACAGTATTGCTGCCTCTTCCCCATTTCATGCCAATCCCCTTTACACAAGCTCAGCGCCTACTTTGGCCAACGTGGGAAGGTGAAGGAGCATGTTGGCATAGCTGGCGTTGGCCATGGGACAGGCACACTCACCGGCAGCAATGCTGCGGCGTAGCTCCCGGAGCCGCCCCTCCCGCTCGAACCAGATGGGCCGCAGGTCATAGCCGGTCTGGCGCAGGTTCCCCACCGGCTCAGCCCGGATACAGCAGGTCCAGACATCGCCGTTGGGGGCCAGATGGGCCGAGGCCCAACCGGCATAGCAGTTGATAACCTGACGCTCCTCCTGTAGCACCCGCTTGGCCAGTTGGTAGTACTGCGCCCGGAAGGCGAGGGTCGTCCGCGCCAGACCTGTGGCCTGGCCATCACGTGCCTCCTGGCTGAGGAAATCGGCTATGGGAGCATAGGCCTCGGCCGAGGGGGTGATATCCCAGCCTACGGTGTCCAGTTCCACCCGCTCCTCGGCCACTTCAGTTATGTAGGAGTCCGGAGCCAGGGCCCGCAGGCCGGCCGAAATCTCTGCGAAGCGATCAATGTTGAATCTGGAAATGACGGTGTGGATGTTCAGAAACAGATTGGGATGCTCTCTTTGCAGTTCCTTGAGGGCCTGCCAGGTAGCCATGGCTCGCTCCCAATTGCCAGGCACCTTGCGGATTTCATCATGTTCGCGGCCTATACCGTCCAGGGAGAGATTGAGGCCGATCTTGCTCTGTGGACACCCCTTGACGATCCGTTCCACCTGGCGCACGATCCGTTCGGTCAGGATGCCGTTGGTGGGAATGGTGATGACCTGTGGCCGACACTCCTCGTAGGAGGCGATAACCAGCTCATCCAGGTCCTGGCGCAGGGTTGGCTCGCCGCCGGTGAAGGTGATGTAGAAGGGGGCGCGGCCCAGATGGGCGAAGACCCGCCGCCACTCCTCGGTGGTCATGTCGTCGTTTGGTTTACGCCACACGTCACAGGTGCGGCATTTGGAGTTGCAGCGGTAGCTGACGCTGACCACGATGCTGAAGGGCAGCACTTTTGGCCAGCCTAGATGATAGGAGGACCAATAGAGGGGAAGCCGGGGCAGAAGTTCTAGCATCTGGCTTTGGCACCGCCAACGAAGAAACGTCGTGCATCGCCTAGCCGGGCCGGAAAGCGACGCCAGGTGTCCCAGTTGAAAATCCTCCTGGCGATGCGGCTTGGGCGCAGGTAGAAACGACGATAGGCCTCGCGCCACTTTCTCTCCACCAACTCCGCCGTCAGATCACCGATCTCGAAGCGGGCCTTCTCCTCATGGATGGCGAAGTCGTGCCAGTCTTTGGCGAAGATGTTCCCCTCCCGTTTGATGAGATCGTACATCTCGGTTCCAGGGAAGGGAGCGGCGATCAGGAAGTTAGCCAGGTCAGGGTCAAGCTCTAGGGCCAGCTCGATGGTCTTATCCATGGTCTCCTCGCTCTCCCCCGGCAAGCCGAAGATAAAGAAGCCCATGGTCTCAAGGCCAGCACTCCTGGCGTTGGCGAAGGCCTCCCGCACCATCTCGACGGTCTGCCCCTTCTTGATGACCTCCTTCAATATCCGCTCGTCGCCACATTCCACCCCGAAGCCGACCCGTTTGCAGCCAGCCGCTTTCATCAGTTGGAATAGCTCCAGATCGGTGCGGTTGACCTTCATGCCGTGTACAGTGACCCAGGGCACGGTATTCAACCCCTGGTCAATCAACTGGCGACAGATCTCCTTGGCTCGCTGAGGGTCCAGGTTCCAGATGTCGTCGGTCAAACCGATCTCTGTGGCCCGCAGGTCCTCAACCAACCAGCGCCACTCGGCCACCACATTCTGCGGGGAACGAGCCCGCCAGGTGGTACCGGTAATTGGCTTGGAGCAGAAGATGCACTGGTAGGGACAGCCTCGCGAGGTTGTGATAGTATAAGCGCGGGCGTGTGGGTCCAGGCCATCGGTCAAGGGCTGCAGGTTGGTGTAGCGCTCAATTTTATAGAGGTCATGGGCCGGGAAAGGGATGTTATCCAGATCATCTCGCAGAGGACGGGGAGTGTTCTGAACGATCTGTCCATCTCGTCTGTAGAGCAGCCCCTGGATGGTCGAGAAATCACCTCCTTCTTCCAGGGCCTGCACCAGCTCAACGATGGTATCCTCCCCCTCCCCGGTGACCACGAAGTCAACGACTGGCTTCTCCATAGACTCGTGGGGGAGAATAGTGAGATGGGGGCCACCCAGCACGGTAGGTATCCCCCTCTCCTTCACCTGGGCAGCCACCTGCCAGGCCTCGTAGATGAGGGGGGTAACGCTACTGATCCCCACCAAACCGTAGGGACGCCTTTCCGCCTCGGCCCGTTCCAGAACCTCCGCGAAAGGCTCAACTTCTACCGCGCCATCGTAGATCTCAACCTCGTGGCCGACCTGACGCAGAGATGCAGCCAGGTACCCCAGGCCCAGGGGGATGTGCTTGCGCGAAGACCAAACTTTTGATTCAGGACTGGCCAATAGAACTCTCATACTCTCTAAACTCCCACCAAGCGGCCGGCGTACTGCCGCCCTTTTCCCAGCCACTTGGCCGGGTCGGAGTAGCGTTTCCAGTAGGAGCGGACGGTGCGCTTGATCTGGTTAACGGGCTTACGGCGCTGCGATTCATCGCTGGCCCACATCAGGAAACCCAGGTCGTGTCCCTTGATCTTCAGTTCCGTGGGATTGCGGCGATAGCTATCGTGATCGGTGATCAGACAGAGGTTGCGCTCCAGGCAATAGTCGTACAGGTCGCTGCCGGGATGAGGGGTGAAGAAGGCCGGGCTGTAGTAGTCCGGGTCTATCTCCTTGAGCATGGAGATGGTATCCTTTATCTCCTCCTCCGTCTCGGTGGGGAGGCCCAGCATGTAATTGGCCCAGATGGTGAGCCCGTACTTGCGGCAGATCTTGCCGGCGGCGATGTTCTTCTCCCGGGTGGTTCCCTTACGTATGAAGTTGAGGACCCGGTCGTTGCCGCTTTCAAAACCGATGAAGTACCCCTTCAACCCCACCTCCGCCATCCTGGACACCATCTCCTCGTTGTGGAAGATGATGTCGGCCCGGCTCTGGCAGAAGAAGGGCTGAGTGAACCCCTCCGCTCTGTAGGTTTCACAGAACTCGGTAACCCAGCGGCGGTCCTCGGTCAGGCAGTCGTCGTGGAACATGAAGCTGGCAAAGTTATATTTCTCTCGCAGGAGCCGCAACTCTTCTATGACATTCTGGACGCTGCGGCGTCTTGTCCCCCGGCCGAAGATGTAGTCCTCGGCCGGCTTACAGAAGTTGCAGTTGTAGCGGCAGCCACGGCCAGCGATGATGGTCACGAAGGGAGCTGGCAGTTCGGGCACGAAGGGGACTTCGGGGGAATCCAGGTCATAGCCGAACCTCCTCCACTCCTCCAGGAAGAGGTTACGGTCGGCAAAGGGTAGTTCGTCCAGGTTGGGGTGGAGGCCGATCAGCACCCGCTCACTGGGAGGCCGTCCCTCAGCCATAGCCCGCAACAGGTTGGTGAAGGTGATCTCCCCCTCGGCCACGACGACGTAGTCAATGAGACGGTTCACCAACACCTCGTCGGTGGACACAGTCGGATGGGGACCGCCGACGACGGTCACGATGGCCGGGTTGACCTCTTTGATGATGGAGATGGACTCCATCACCGGGTTGTAGTCAACGCTCATCATGGTCAGGCCGGCCACATCGGGCTGACGATGGGCCACCTCCTGGCGAAACTGGTCCCAACCAGAGAGGGCCCGCAGGTCAATGAGGTCAACAGAGAATCCTTCAGCCTTGGCCGAGGCCGACAGGTGGGCCAGCCCGTGGCTGATCCAGCCAGAATCCATCCCCTCTTTCAGACTGTTGAAACCCTTACCGGCAATCCCGGCATAGATGAGGGTGACGTGCAGCATAATCAACTATCCTCCTCTCGCCATCCCGAACTTTCTCAGTCCTCCTCACGGAGATGTGCTTTCCAGCGCTGTCCGTAGTTCCTCTTTTTCCTTCCGGGGGAAGATGGTCCGCCAGGCCAATCGTACCGTGCGACGGAAGTTGAGCCAGGTATCTTTGCGCAAAAGGATTTTCATGACCCGGCTGGGACGGAGGTAGAAGCGACGATAGGCCTCCTTCCATTTCCTCTCCACCAACTCGGTCGTCATCTCCCCCAGCTCGTAGCGCGCCCTCCCCTCGAAGAAGACGTAGTCATCCCAGTCCTCCATCAGCAGCCGCCCCTCCTTCTTCACCAACTCATAGACCTTGGTCCCAGGGAAGGGGGTCATCATGGAGAAGTTGGCAATCAGGGGGTCCAGTTCGAGGGCGAAACTGATGGTGCGTTCCATACTCTCCTCGGTATCACCCGGCAGGCCAATGATGAAGAAGCCGATGGTCTCCACCCCTGCCTCTTTTGCATTTCTGAAAGCCTGACGGATGGTATCGAGGTCAATGCGCTTGTTGATGCTGCGCAGGATATGCGGGTCACCGGTTTCCACCCCAAAGGCAGTCCGTTTGAGACCAGCGGCTTTCATATGGGCCAGCAGTTCCTTGCTGGCCAGGTTGGCTCTGATGCCGTTGACGAAAATCCAGGGGACGTGATTCAATTTCTCTTGAATCAGGAGATCGCAAATAGCGTGGAGGCGGTCCACACGGATGTTAGCCGAATCATCCAGGACGCCGATTTCATGAGCCCCCAGGTCCTCGACCAGGTGGCGCCACTCGGCCACCACATTCTGCGGTGAACGGGCCCTCCACCGCTGAGGCATGATTGACTGGGAGCAGAAGGTACAGCGGTAGGGACACCCCCGCGAGGTCATGATGCTGAAGCTGCGCGCCCCTTCCACACGGTCCACGGCCGGCTGGAGGTTGGTGTAGCGCTCCATCTTGAAGAGATGATAGGCTGGCCAGGGCAAGCCGTCGAGGTCAACGATGGGTGGGGCCGCCGCATGGTCATGCATCCGTCCATCGTCGGTCTGGTAGGTGATGCCCAACACCTTATCCAGGACGCTGCACTCAGGATGCAGCAATTGGGCCGTCGAAAACTTCTCTTGCTGCTTCCTGAACTCCTCTATGACCCGGCTCAGCTCAAGCCAGATGGCCTCCCCCTCACCCTTGACCACGATGTCAATCTCCGGCCGGGCCGCCGACTCCTGGGGCAGGGCACTGGGGTGAGGGCCGCCGATGACGACAGGGACGTCCATCTCGGCCTTAATGGCCGCCGCGGTCCGCCAGGCCTCTTTCACCTGAGGGGTGTTGGCGGTGATACCTACCAGCTCGGGGCGGTATTGGCGCAACATCTCCGACAGGGGTTGATCCTCAACATCCATGTCGAAGATACGGACCTGATCCCCTCTTCTCTCGGAGACAGCCCCCAGGTAGGCCAACCCGAGGTGAGGGCTGGTGCGAGTGTCAATGGGCAGACGGAACTTGGGGTTGATGAGCAAAACTCGCAAAAGGTTCCTCTCCTTTGTACTTATTCAGGCATCCATGCTCAGGAAATGCTTCACGGTGTGCCGCAGGTTCTTCAGGGAGACACGGTGAGGATGGACCCGCGTCTTGATGGCATATCCTTTCCACAACTTGTGGACCCACCAAAAGAGGGTATCAACGACCCGATTGTGGGGCAATTTTATTAACCACCGGATGAGGGGGGTCAGGAAGGGCCACTCCACACCGATGGCGAAAAGGCGTTGCAGGTGCTCCACCTGCCGCTTCTCCATCTCGCTGGCAAAGATGATGATGGAGCGGTCCCAGGCGACGGGGCTGATATCATCGAAGCTCCCCTCCATAAGGTTGTTCTCGAAGGTGAATTCCCCCAACTCTGTGCCCGGGTAGGGCTGGAAGAGGAAAGCATGGGCATAGCTGACCTGACAGTCGCTGTTAAGCTTCATGGTCGCCAGATCATCCTCCAAAGTCCCGGTGGGAAGGCCCAACATACTGGTGGCGGTTAGATGAATGCCTGCCTCCTTGAGAAGCTGCCCGGCCTCGATCATCATTTCCCTGGTCATCTTGCGTTGCAGGAGCTGGTTGCGGATCCTGTCGTTGGCGGTCTCGATGCCCATGCTGACCGTGGCGCAGCCAGCTTTCTTCAGCAGGGCTACCCTCTCCTCGTTGACCAAGTTGGCCCTGACGTTGCAGAAAAAGGGCAGGCCAATGCGCTTCGGATACTTCTCGGCAAACTCCTCAAGCCAGTCCACGAAGATGATGAAAAGGTCATCGAGGAAGGCCACATGCTCAAGAGGATAGCGCTCCTGGACCCATTCGACCTCATCCAGCAGATGGTCCACCTCCCGCTGGTAACCCCGCTTCTCCCCCTTGTAGATCTGGTACCAGGCGTGATTGAAGCAGTAGGTGCAGTTGTAGGGACAGCCCCGGCTGCCCATGAAGTGCTTGATGGGGCTGTTACGGGTGTACTCGTGCTTGTTGTAGATCAGGGCCCGGTCAGGCATGGGCAGTTCAGAAAGGGCCCGCAGAAGAGGACGGACCTGGTTGCGCACGACCTGGCCATCCACCTTGAACCACCAGTTGGGGATGTGGGGGAAGGCAAGGCCCCTGTGATCAACCACCCCGCCGTTGTCCAGGGCGTCGGCCAGATCAACGATCGGCCCCTCCCCCTCGCCGATGCACAGGCCGTCAATCCCCCGCTCATGGATCATCTCCGGGAAGAAGGTGGGATGGGGCCCGCCGAATACGGCGAAGAAGTCAAGCTCCTCTTTCAGCCGCTGGTTCAGATCAAGATAATAGTGCTGAGAGCCGGTCATGACGCTGTAGCCGATGATGCCCGGCCTGAACTCCCTGGCTACAGTGAGGGGGTCCTCCTGGGCCGCAATGGACAGAGCCACCTCATGACCAGCTTCCTTCAACACGCCGGACATAGACATGATCCCCTGTGGCTCGTAGTCAATCCGTTTCTCGATGAAGAGTACGCGCAATCGCTC
>JBHIDP010000124.1:0-7939 GCA_046760185.1 Anaerolineae bacterium | reverse complement strand
CTCTACCGGCAAACAAGCAACAGTCCGCTTCTTAATTGATAGTGGCGCTACTTAGTACCTATCCGAAAACTAGCTGGGCTGGCTCCCACGCCCGCCCAGTGGGGGCATGGGAGCCCCCGCTGCTGGGTTTTCGGATAGGCTCTTATAGAGATCCTCGGCTTAGTTCTGAACCCCTTCACTCGCACGCTTCAGCCGATGCGGATGTTGTTGGTATGATTGGGCGCTCCGGCAAAGGCAGCAACTTCACCCAAGATAGTGCAGCCGACTCCGACCTCGGCTACCCCACACCCGTTTGACGACCGGACCAAGATGGTAAGATGTAGATAAGTAGCAAAAGGAGAACAGAAGAGATGCAACTGATTATTACCGGCAAGAACATGGAGATCACAGACATGCTGCGGGGCTACGTGGAAAAGAAAATTGGCAAGCTGGACCGCTATCTGTCCACCATTACCGAGGCCAGGGTGGAGCTGACCAGGGAGACCACCAAGAGCGCTGCCGATAGTCACGTTGTCCAGGTTACCTTGCGCACCGCCCGAGGGCCCATCCTGCGTGGCGAGGAAAGATCGGGCGACATCTTCACCTCCATTGATGCCGTGCTGGATAAGATGTACAAGCAGATCACCCGCTACAAGGGAAAGCGCCAGCGCCGAGGTCGCAGCCAACAGGGAGAGACGGCCCCCTTGGAAGAGGAGGAACAAGAGCGGCCTGGCCGTATTGTGCGTATCAAGCGTTTCCAGATGTTGCCTATGGATGCCGAGGAGGCTATCGAACAGATGGAACTGCTGGGCCATAACTTCTTTGTCTTCTACAACGCCGAAAGTGGTGAAGTGAATGTCATCTACCGACGGCGTGACGGAAACTATGGGCTGATCGAACCCGAGCTGGCCTAAGAGAATCCCGGGTCGGCAAGGGGGCAGGAGTTAACCGATTCGCTCCTGCTCCCTTTTGTTTTGCCTATTGATATTCAGCCAGAGAGATGGTATAATAGCATAACGACAGGGTCACAGTTGATGTAGGGAGGTGGATATGGCATCTCAATTGAAATCTCTGGCTAACATCATGCAATTTCGGAAGCAGGAAGGCGAACCCTCTTATATTCTCATTTTGGGGGCCGGCGCATCCATCTCTTCTGGTTCAAGCTCCGGCGGCATGGTGATCGAAGAAGTGGTGGCCGCTCACAGTGCCCAGGATACAACCACCATGTCCTGGGAGGACAAGGTAGAGGAGTTCTACAACATTCTGGACAACCGCAGCAAGGATGAGCGATACGCTATCCTGAAAAAGCACATCGTTGGCAAAACCCCCTCCCCTGGCTACCGGGCCTTAGCCGAACTGATCAAAGCCGGATACTTCAATATCATCCTCTCCACCAACTACGACACTTTCCTGGAGGATGCTCTCAGCGATGCTGGCCTGCGAGCACGGGACTTCAAGGTACTGATCAACGGCGAGGACGAAGAAGAGCAGATAGTTCGACAGTTGGGCTTCGCTCAACCACGCATCAAGATCGTCAAGTTGCACGGTGATCTGCCAGCTCGAATCTTTGCCTTCACCCCGGAGGAGATATGGGACTTTGCGGACAAGATCGAGAATGTGCTCAGGGACTACCTGAGCAAGGACATCATCATCAATGGCCACAGCATGAGGGATAACGACATCAACCGCTGTATTGACCGCGAGGGCGGTTCCATCTGGCATGTGAATCCCAGCGAGCCCAGTATCGAGACCTTCATCGGCCAGGCCATGCGGGTGCGTACAGCCACAGCCATTAGCGGTGAGCTTGGCTACTTCGACAATTTCTTCACCGCCCTGCGGGATACGCTGCTGGGCACTGCTGAGGGCGAAGTAGTCCCCCCCGAAAAGAAGAAGGAGACCCCCGCACCTTCGCCAGTGAAAGAGGCTGCGCCGTCACCCCCGAAGAAAGAGAAGAAGGCGAAACTCAGCCCGGAGGAGATCACCTCCCTCCGCAAGCAACTGGAGATTCACAAACGCAATCTCAGTCGTCTGGAGGAACGGGCTTCCATGTATGGCATGGATGTTCCCATCGCCACCCAGAACCAGATTGACTACGAGAAGGAGCAGATTGCCGAGATCGAAGCCCAGTTGTCCGCAGCAAAAGCTTGATTTATGAGGAGGAGTAACATGACCGTGAGAGACAGCATGTCAACGAACTTCATCACCTTTTCCAGCCAAACGGGGATCAAAAAGGCGGTGGAAACTATCAAACAGGCCGCAGCCGCCCACGTCATCGTTGGCTCGGCCAGCGGGGAATTCACTGTGAAGCCACTCCTTCAGTTGCGCAACGAATTGGAGATGGCCGGTGACCGCCTCGGGCCAGCTATACTCAAGTTGACCCTGGATGACATTCCCGGCCTGTTGCAGCCCTGCCAGCCCGTAGAGGCTGAAAGTGGCCTTGGAGAGGCACAACGGAAAATGCGACGCAGTCCAGGTCGGCAGACAGTCGTTGTTGAGGGAGGACAGCCAGTCGGTGTCCTCCACCAAGCCACACGGAGTGTCTTCGGCGGCGTCCCCAGCCAACTGTATGGAGAAAGGTACGGCCTCTTCCAGGAGGGAGCCGTTGCCGGCGGCACCACCTCTCCTCGCCGCTGCCCAAGCTGCCAAGGGGAGTTCGACTTCTACAAGATTGGCGTGGCCGAAGGGGCGGTGCAGTACTCCTGCCCCTTGTGCGGTTTTCTCTTCAAGGACCTTAAGGAGTAAGAGCGATTATCATGGGCGAGCTCTCACAGGCTCTGGGAAAGGCCTTCATCGTAGCTGCCTTGATCCCGGCCTTGATATTCATCACCCTCAATCAGCTTTTTGTCCTGCCTCTCCTGCCGCCTCAAGCCGTTGAGCAGTTCAGTCAGATCGCCTTCCCCGATCTAGGGATCAGTGGCGCAGCCTATGTGCTCCTGGCCATAGTGGTCGGGGCCATCCTGATGGCGCTGAACACCCAGATAATTCAGTTCTATGAAGGGATACTCCCCCTGGAGAAATTTATTCTCCGTCCGCTGCTTAGCCGCTGTCGAGACAAGCACCGCCAACTGTATAGGGACCTGAGTGCCCTGAAGAGGGAATGTGCCACAACGAAGCCCGGCCGGGCCAAGGATAGTCTGGCCATCGCCATTGAGAGAAAACATCAGGAGATTTTCGCCGGGGGCAATGCCGACGGCTGCCGTATCCCCTACGACGAGAAGCGGCTACGTCCTACCCGTTTGGGCAACGTCTGGGCCGTTATCGAGGAGTACTCCGACTACCGCTATGGCATGGACGGCATGACCTTCTGGACGCGGCTGCTGGGGGTAATTCCCTCGGAGTACGCCCAACAGATCGGTGATGAGAAGACCACAGTAGACTTCCTCTTGAACCTCTCCCTTCTCTCCGCTGTCTTCGGACTGGAGTTCCTGGCCCTCTCTGGCTACTACGCTGCACCTGGTTACGCCCTGATCGGCCTCGTCTCTTTTGTCCTCTACTACTTTTTTTACCGCAGCGCTATTGTCGCCACTCAGACCCTCGGCGAGTTGATCAAAAGCTGCTTTGATCTTTATCGAGGCAAGCTGCGGGAAAGCTTCGGTCTGCCAGAACCAAAAAGCATTGAAGAGGAACGAGCTATGTGGTACGGTCTGGCCAACTACATCGTAGCCGGTGAAGCCTTCTACTACCCGAAAGCGGCCATGGAAGCTGTCACTCAAGGAGCGGATGGGACAGCAGTTGAGGAACCCGACCGGCAAGGGATGATTGACATCCTGCGAGAGCAGCTCAGTCTACACCGCAAGAACCTGTTTCGTTTAGAAAGTCGGGCTGCTTACTACGGTATGAATGTACCCCTCGACATCCTAAACGGCATTGACCATGAGAAAGAGAAAGTCGAGGAGGTCAAAAAAAGGTTGGCGGAGTTGGGAGAGGACGCTTAACTTGACAATGTCAAGTTACACGGCCAGGAAGGTGGTGAGTCAAGATGTTTGATGACGAGTCCTACAGCCAAGAGTACCGCGAATATCTGGAGCGTTACGAACTCTTCGGCGAGGGAAGGCGCAAGCTCAGCCCCGAGGAATTTGAGGAGGTAGATGATAAACTCCTGGAGCTTCTGGCTTATGAAGCGAGTGGCGGTGTTCTAACCCCGGAGGAGGAGAAGAAAATAGAGGAACTGGAGTACCTGCTCATCGCTGACTGACGGGAGATCCATCACTTGTCAAGACGACTTCTATTGTCGGGCGTAATCCTCCTGATGGTGGCATCGCTGGCTGGCCTGTATCTCTGGTGGAGCAACCAGCAGGCTCAGAGCAGCCATTCGGCCACCATCGAGGTGGAGGGGACGGCCCTTCTCCAAAAAGGTGGCAGTGGCCCCTTCATCGAGATAGGGTCAGAGCGCACCCTGGTCAGCGTTGGTGACAGGGTGAAGACTGGAGCAGATTCAAAGGCAATCATCACCTTCTTCGAAGGCACCGAGAGTGAACTCGGTCCTGAAACCGATCTGACCATCCAGGAACTGGCAGTGGTCAGTGAACAATCCTTCACCATCGTCCTTCAGTTGTGGTTAGGCCAAACCTGGCACCGCGTGGTAGGGTTGATAGATCCAAACTCTCGCCACCAGATTGTGACGCCGTCGGCCGTCGTTGCCGTGCGGGGTACCGAGTACGGGGTGGCTGTGGATGAGAAGCTCGTTACCCGGGTCGAGGTGGTAGAAGGTCTGATCGCCGTGACCGCTCAAGAGGTGACCGTGGAGTTGAAGCCTGGTGAGCAGACCGAAGTTGAGCCTGGCCAGCCGCCAGAGCCTCCACGACCACGCGAGTCTGATCAGGGCAAAATGCTGGAACAGGTGGAGGTGGATGGCAACGCCGAGATCTTCGTGCGCTATTTCGCCACCGGGGAACGGGTGAACCTTACCAATCACCCGGCCCAGGATATATTTCCTGCCTCCTGGTCTCCCGACGGGAGCCAGATCCTCTTTTCATCAGATCGCGATGGTGATTTCGAGATCTACATCATGGATGACAACGGTAGCAACGTGCGACAACTGACCGACAATTCCACCGAGGACTTTGCTCCATTCTGGTCGCCGGATGGACAGAAGATTATCTTTGACTCCGGTGACCCAGGCTGGGAAGGCCCTGGGCAAATCTATGTCATGAACAGCGATGGCTCGAACTGGGTCCAGTTGACAAACTTTGAGGGGGGAGCCTTCGCTCCCTCCTGGTCACCCGATGGCACCAGAATTGCCTTCGAGGGTCACGTAGAGGACAATGCAGAGATCCATGTTATGGACAGCGACGGGAGCAATGTCCTCAGGCTTACCTATGATCCAGCCTTCGACTGGGCCCCCCTCTGGTCCTATGATGGGCAACAGATAGTCTTCCATCGCGTCCGTGAAGACACCAACGGAGACGGCCGGATTGATTTTGGAGACAGACCGGAGATATACGTGATCAACCCCGATGGAACTAACGAGCACAGACTATCTGGACGAATAGACATCTTCGTCCAAGACGTCTGGCCCGATTGGCATGGGTGGTTAGAACAACAGTAGATAGTCAGCGGAATCTATTCTTTTGGATGCTCTGCCCAACGCACTTTACCTTCGAGGAAGCTGACGACAGCCGTTGACCCCGTATGCGGAGCTTCCTAGCACGGAAAAGGAGGCTCTCCATGTCCCGGCGCTGGCTTTTGATCCTGGTTTCCCTCTCGATCATCCTCTTGATCGGGGGTATCCTTCTCTTTGGGAGGCAAGGGCAGACTGGGGAAGAGAGCAAGGCCACGCTGACCGTCCTCCAGAGCCCGGTATGGGTACAACGGGGAAGCACCGGACCCTTCGAGGAGATAGAAGAGCAGCGAAGTTGGGTCTCCAAAGGCGACCGCATTCGCACAGGCGACGAGGGTGAGGCCCTCCTCACCTTCCTCGAAGGCACCGACACGGAGATCAAACCGAAGACGGAGCTGACAGTCAAGGGGCTGAGAATCCCTCCCGAGGGGCAGCCCTTCACCATTGTCCTCTTCCTGTGGATCGGGGAGACCTGGAACCGGGTCATAAAGCTGGTTGACCCTGCCTCCCGCCATGAGATCGAAACCCCCTCGGCCGTCGTCACCGTGCGTGATACCGAGTACGGGGTCGGCGTTGACCCGAAGCAGGTAACGCGGGTACAGGTGGTGGAGGGCGTGGTGGCCGTCACAGCTCAGCAGGTGACTGTGGAAGTGAAAGCCGGCGAGGAGACCACTGTGCAGCCCGAGCAGCCGCCCGAACCGCCTCGACCGATACAGAAAGAGTCGCCAGTGACCTTCACCGATGTGGCCGCGTCGGCCGGCGTGGCTGACTCCAAAGCGACTTGGACCGGCTCTTGGGGGGACTACACCGGGGACGGGTATCTCGATCTATTCGTGGCCAATTGGTCGCCAGAGCCACAGGTCGCGGCCAATAACCTGTACCGCAACAACGGCGACGGCACCTTCACCGACGTCGCCGCGCAACTTGGCGTCGCAACCTCTCGCGGAACTATGCGCGGCGTCTTCGCCGACTATGACAACGACGGCGACCTGGATCTGTACGTAACCCAGGCAGGGCCACCCTCCGTCCTCTACCGCAATAACGGCGACGGCACCTTCAGCGATGTGACCCGGGAGGCTGGCCTGGAGGACTTTCGTCCTTGTTCCATGGCCCTCTTTGCCGACTTCGACAACGATGGATATCTAGATTTGTACCTAATCGGGGGTCTTGGTCCCAATATCCGCGGCCCCAACCGCTATTACCGCAACAATGGAGACGGCACCTTCAGCGACGTCACAGCCCAAGCCGGGCTGAGCCATGAGGGTGCGGGCCACGATGCCGCCGTGGGAGATTACGACAACGACGGAGACCCGGACCTCCTTCTGGTGAACCTGGACAGCCCAGGCATTCTCTACCGCAACAACGGCGATGGCACCTTCAACGACGTCACAGCGGGTAGTGGGCTCACCCTACCCTCTGGCACAGCCGCTGCTTTCGGGGACTACGATAACGACGGCGATCTAGACCTCTTCGCCCTTCCTGAAAGGCCAGCGCTTCTTTTCCGGAACAACGGCGATGGCACCTTCAGCGATGTGACGGTTCAAGCCGAGGTAGGCGATGTTGCCGGGTTTGACGTCGCTTGGACAGACCTGGACAATGACGGGTTCCTGGACCTCGTTCTTGGCCGTCCCGACGGGGAGAATGTATTCCTGCTCAACAACGGCGACGGCACCTTCAGCGACGTGAGCGCTACGGCTGGCATCCGAGATGCCCAGCCTGGTTTCGGGGTTGCGCCCGCAGATTTCGACGGCGATGGCGATCTAGATCTGTACCTGGCCAACGGAGGGTTCATAGGTGCGGCAGCCAACAGCCTCTACCAGAACAGTGGCACAGACAACCATTGGCTGGCGGTGAGGCTGGTGGGCACGGTCAGTAACAGCCATGGAGTGGGAGCCAAGGTGAACCTGCGCCTGGAAGGAGGCCCCTCCCAGATGCAGGAGATTGGTGGAGGCACCGGGCTCTGTCAGCCGCCCTTGCTCACCCACTTCGGCCTGGGGGAGGTCAGCCGGGTAGATGAACTGTCGGTCCAGTGGCCCAGCGGTATCGTGCAGACCCTGACTGATGTGCCCGCGGATCAGCTATTGACCGTGACGGAAGAGACCAAATAGCCTACATCATCACAAAGCCTGGGCAGTAGCAGGGACTACCAAATCCTGGGTTGTTGAAATGAGAGCTATGACACTATTCACGGGCAAAGAGAAACAACGCTTCCTGGTGGGATCAGGCATCGGTCTGATCATTGGCCTGATGCTCTCGGCTATGCTTTATTTCAACTGGTTCAGCACCTGGCAGATGCGCAGCACCGATTTCCTCTACCAGGGGCGCGAGCCAAGCGGCAAGACGGTCATCGTGGCCGTAGATGACAAGAGCCTGGAACGGATCGGGCGCTGGGCCAGTTGG
>JBHIDP010000123.1:0-7955 GCA_046760185.1 Anaerolineae bacterium | reverse complement strand
GAAGCCTCGACTCCCACAAGTTTTAGCCACGCTCTTTTCAATTGTCCTCTCGCTAGTTAACAAAGCGCGGTTCTCGATGCCTTCCCTCTGAGAAGGTCCTGGATGCCATGCCATGAGGCAGATGGAAACGGTTGGATGAAAGAGGTGATTCACATGCCTAAAACGATAACTCTCCAGGAATTGGCAAGGCGTGTCATGGCTAGTCTGGGAGATGAGCCTGTGTACATTCAGAAAGTCGAGAAAGAATTGCCCTCCTTTGAAGTCCCATCCCCAGAGGTAGTCATCTACCATGCACCGTTATGAGACCCGGGTTCGTCCACCAACTCCATCCCTCGAAATCCAAGTGATCCACCCGGTGACCGGTACCACGCACCAATGGCCAGCCAAGCTGGACACAGGAGCAGCACTGACCATCCTCCCCGAGGCGGTAGTGGATGCTCTGGCCCTTTCACCCAAAGGTGAAGCCACAATCTACGGCTACGATGGTATGGCCGCCATTCGCCCGCTTTACTACGTCAACCTCGAAGTGGTGGGCCATAGCTTATCAGCGGTGAGAGTGACCTCTTCCAAACGTTCGGACATCCTCCTCGGTCGCGATCTCCTCAACCACTTCACCATCACCCTCAATGGTAAAGACCTCACCTTTGACATCAAAGACCCCTGAGCCGGACCAGACCCCAGGCTCCCCCAAGTTCCTTTAGTTCCTTCAGTTCCCTTCTACCCTCCCCCCAACTCCACAATGATATTCCCATATTTATCCACCTTCCCCGTTGCCCCCAGCGGGATGACCGTTGTCGAGGCGATCTCCTCCACCAGGCATGGCCCGTTCAGGATATGTCGTGGCCGCAACAGAGCACGGTCATAGATTGCCGCCTCAATGAATCCCTCGGCCGGGAAGTAGACCGGACGCGTCCCTTTGCGGGCCACTTCGGCGTCACCATCCCCAGCCTCACCGACAGCCAGTGAAACTTTCGGCACTTTCCCGATGGCTGCTACCCGCACATTTATGAACTCAACCGTCTCTTCCGGTGAACCGTAGTGATAGATGCGGTAGTGCAGCTCATGGAAGCGCTTGATGATGTCACGGATGTCTTCGTCGGTCAGCCTCTCCTTACGTTTCACCGGTGTGTTCAGTTCGTACGATTGACCTTCATACCGTAGATCGGCTGACCACTCGATCTCCACTCGATCGTCGGGGACGTTCTCCACTTTGAGCTGCGCCCTCCCTTCGCTCTCCATCTCCCTGAAGGCAGCCAGCAATTCATCGGCTACCAACTCCCTCTCATCCTTGGCCACAGTGGCTACGTAGTCATGTCGGGTGTCAGCTACAAGGACACCAACGGCGGAGAGGGTGCCGGGATAGGGGGGCACAACCACCCGTCTCATGCCCAGGTCCTGGGCCAACTCGACGGCATGCAGTGGCCCCGCTCCGCCGAAGGGCAGCAGGGCAAACTCGCGTACATCATAGCCCCGCTCGGTAGAGTTAACGCTGATGCCACGCACCATGTTGGCGTTGACCACCCTAACAATGCCGCTGGCCGCCTCCTCCAGTGACAGGCCCAGGGGCTCGGCCACATGCTTGCCGATGGCCTCTTCGGCCAGTTCAGGGTACAGCTTCATCTCGCCGCCCAGGAAGTAGTCGGGGTTGAGGCGACCCAACACAAGGTTGGCATCAGTAACCGTCGGCCGTTCCCCACCAAGATTGTAGCAGGCTGGCCCCGGCTCAGAGCCGGCACTCTCCGGTCCCACATTCAATGCTCCCCCCTGATCCACCCAGGCCAGGCTGCCGCCGCCAGCACCGATGGCATGAACGTCCAGGATGGGGATCTTGACCGGATACCCCTCGAACTCACTCTCGGCGGCCACACGCGGTGTGCCCTCGACAATCAGACCGATGTCAAAGCTGGTGCCCCCCATGTCAATGCTGATGATCTGCTGATCACCGGTCAGGGCCCCCACGTAAGCAGCCGCCAATGCGCCGCCCGCCGGGCCAGAATTGACGATGTTGACCGCCCGTTGCTTGGCCACATCGGTCGTCATTGAACCTCCGCTGGCCTGCATGATGCGCAGGTCCACAGCCCCATAGCGCTCCTTCAGTTGGCCCTCAAGGTTGTCCAGGTAGCGCGACACGACCGGCGCCAGGTAGGCGTTGATGACCGTCGTTGACGTACGTTCATACTCACGAAACTCAGGGGCGATTTCAGAGGAGATAGAAACCGGAATGCCAGGATATAGCTCTTCGCACAGCTCACGCACGTGTCGCTCATGAGCAGGATTACGAAAGCCGAAGATGAAACTGATGGCCATTGACTCGACACCTTCCCTCTTGAGAAAACGGACCGCTTCCCGTGCCGTCTCTTCGTCGAGAGGGATAACAACCGAGCCATCGGCGCCGACCCGTTCCCGTACCTCGCGCCGCAGGTAGCGGGGCACTAACGGGGCCGGCAGGTCCACGAAGATGTCGTACAGTCCGGCGTCGGGCCGCTCGATACGGCCAATCTCCAGCACGTCACGGAAGCCCTCAGTGGTGATCAAGCCTGTCTTGGCCCCCTTACGCTCAATGAGGGCATTGGTGCCGATGGTTGTGCCGTGCACCATGTACTCCACCTGGTCAAACGAAGCTCCGACCATGTTCAGAATCTTGTCAATGCCAGCGATGACACCCTCAGCCAGGTTGTAGTGCGTGGTCAGCACTTTCGTGTAATGAATCTCACCAGAACGGTCATCAATGAGCACGATGTCGGTGAAGGTCCCACCGACGTCAATTCCCAGCCGCATGACGTTGTCCTCCTTAATACTTTAGACAATACCCTTCGCCCGCAAATCGGCGATCTTCTCCTCCGCGTATCCCAGTATCCCCGCCAGCACCTCCTCCACGTGTTGACCCAAGGTCGGAGGTGGGGCCATCTCCTTCTCCGCAACTCCGCTTATCTTGACCGGATTGCCGATCATCGGTAGCTTGCCGATGGCAGAGTGATCAACCTCGACCTTCATGTGGCGGGCCAGCACCTGTGGATCTTCGAAGACGCGGTCCAGGGTGTTGATCGGTGCTGACGGTACTCCTTCCTTTTCCAGGATCTCCAGCCACTGGTCGGTGGTTTTGGCTTTGAAAGCCTCCTCCAGGACAGGAAGCAGGGCTTCCTTGTTCTCCCGCCGCAAATCGTTGTTCAGGAAACGGGGGTCCTCTATCAATTCCTCGAGGCCCAGGGCCCGGCATAGTCCCTGCCAGAACTTCTCGGCAAAGGCGGCGACGACCAGACAGCCATCCTTCGTCTCAAAGGCCTGGTAGGGTACCACCGAGGCGTGGGAAGAGCCGAAGGGCTCCGGTACAACCCCATCGGCAAAGTAGTACTGAGCCACGTAGGTCAACAGGGAGATGGTGGTATCCATCAGGCTCAAATCAATGGCACCACCCTGCCCGGTCCTCTCCCGTTGATAGAGAGCCGCGCACACGGCGAAAGCAGCGAACATCCCTCCAGAAAGGTCCCCCATAGGGATACCCATGCGCACCGGCATACGGCCCGGTTCGCCGGTGATGCTCATCGCTCCGGTGATGGCCTGCAGAGCCAGGTCGAAGGCCGGACGATCCCGATAGGGCCCGGTCTGCCCGAAGCCGGAGATGGAACAGCAGATGATCCTGGGGTTGATCTCCTTCAGGGTTTCGTAGTCGCAGGCCAGCTTCTTTAGAATACCGGGCCGAAAGTTGTCGTAGACCACATCCGAGACCTTGACCAGATCGTAGAAAACCCTCTTGCCCTCCTCCGCCTTAAGGTCCAAAACGAGGCTCTTCTTGTTACGGTTGATGCTCAGAAAATAGGCACTCTCGCCAGCCAGGAAGTGAGGACCCATACCCCGCATAGGGTCACCACGTGGCGGTGGTTCGATCTTGATCACCTCGGCCCCCAGGTCGGCCAGCAGCATCGTGCCGTAAGGCCCGGCCAGCATGTGGGACAGGTCCAGAATGCGTACACCGGATAGCAGTTGGTTTCTCATTCTACCTACCTCCTACACCACGACAATTCCTTCCTCTGAAAAGGTCAGCGGCTCCAATCCTTCCTGGGTCACCACATGGGTGTCCTCGATACCAACCACCCCAACTCCTGGGAAGATGAGTTTGGGCTCCACCGCCACCACCATTCCTTCTTCCAGAGCCATCTTTTGGCCCTTGGCCAGAAATGGGTATTCGTCCAGTTCCAATCCTACGCCGTGACCGACGAAATTGACACGGTCCTCGTCGTAACCCATGAAATTCTCCCCATAACCCAGGCGTTGCGTCAGACCCACCGCCAATTCATACAGTTCCCCACCTGTCACTCCTGGTTTCGCTGCCTCCCTTATCGCCTCTTGGACCTGCAACATGGCCTCATGCCCTCGCCTGAGATCATCGGACAGGCCACCGATAGCAAAGATGCGGGTCTGATCCACGATATAGCCGTTCCAGACGGAGGTGTAATCACACAGCACCGGCTCACCACGTTGGATGGGAGACAGGCTGGACCCCTGAGCTACAGCCGGGCTCAGGCCAATTCCTCCCGTAGGCGATACCAGGTAGCTGGGCACGGCCGCAGCCTCCCCGGCCAGCAGGTGACCGTAGAACATATCATTGTTCCAGAGGCGCATTTTGACCACCCCCTGATGTCCTTCCCGCCGCGCCACGGCCTCAATCTTGCCGGCCAGCTCAACTTCGCTGATCCCCTTCACCAGGTATTCCCGAACGGCGGCATTCACCTTGTCTGCCAACTGAGCAGCCCGACGAATGAGGTCCAGTTCATAGGGTGACTTGATGGCCCGCACCGTCCTGACTTGATGGGAGACATCAATAAGCTCGGTCCCCTCCAAAATCTGTTGGTAGCCAAGGTAGAGGTTTGTGGGAAGGACATCTAACTCCATTCCCAACCTCTTCGGTCTGGAATAGCCGTGTTCCTCCCATAGGCCCAGCAGTTCCCGAGGGCTGCGGAGGGGCACCACCCTCTCCAGGGCCGACTCCCGGCGCGCCCTCTCAAAACTGCGGCGGGTCATGAGGAGCGGCAGACCCTCAACCGGGATGTAAAGGTGCGATTGCTGGATAGTGCCGCTGAAGTAAAAGAGGTCGGCTTTCTGTAGGATGAGCGCCCCATCGAAGCCGTCGGCGGCCAGATGAGCCTGCAGCCGGCCGATTCTCCCTTCCAGTTCGGAACGAGGGGTGTAGTTATTCAACCCTACCCTCCCACAACCGTAATGGCACCGACCGGACAGGCTGTCAGGCAGCGAGGTTCGCCGCCGATGCTGTGGCAAAGATCGCAGCGCACCAGTCTGTCGGCCACGATGGTGATGGCTCCGAAAGGACAGGCGGGGATACACTGGCCACACAAGTTGCACTTATCTGCATCAAAGCCTACTATCCCCTCTTCCCCGTTGGCGTAGAAGGCACCAGTCGCACAGGCATCTATGCAGCGGGCATTCTTGCACTGTTGGCAGACCACGATCTTCTCCTGCCGCGCCCAGGGGTCCCGCTGCACGGCTATGGCCGAACGGTGAGGGTTGACCACACCGTAGTGGACGATGGAGCAGGTGAGAACGCAGAGCTGACAGCCAGTGCACAGTCGTGACTGCGTCTTGATCTTCCTCACCACCCCTCCAACTCCCGCACCCGTTCGGGGGTGGGCAAACCATCCGCTCCCCAGCCACGCAGGGTGTGGTACCTCTGCACCAATGCCTCGAACTCTTCCCGGTCAATGCGCTCCCCCCTGGCCACATTCAACGGCGCTGGCTCCTCGAAGAAGCGGCGGGGCAGGGTGTCATCCTCGGCACTGATCCCCTCCCGGGCCAGGATGACCCGTTCCAGGTCCACCACTCGACAGCCAATCTGCCGCAATTCATCCCCTGTGAACCGCAGGCCCGTTGCCGATTCGATCAAAGCGGCGAAATGCTGATAGTCCAGCATGTGGGGACTGTTGAAGCCATGACAGATAAACTTACAAAGGCCCAGGCAGTCAATGACAGCGTAAATATTTTCGTGGTAGTAGACCAGGTGCTCCTTGGTCTGGTACGAGGTGGGATCGGGGTCAATGTGTTGGCCGTAGATGCGGTCCATTACCTCGGCCGGCAGGCCCAGGATCTCCAGGGTGGGCCGATTGCGCAGATGGTCGGCCCCACGCGAGGCCACAGCGATGCCCAGGGCGAAGCTCTTGAGGTAGCGCACGTCATGGGTATCCGACTGAGGTAACCCCTTGATGGCCAGGAGGTAGTCGTGCGAGCGCGGGCCGAAGCGCTGCACGGCCTGGCTGCTCTCGGCCAGGGTATGGCCGAAGCCCCGTCTCTCAGCGACGTCGAAGAGAAGGTCACGCACCAGTTCGAAGTGGCCGAAGCGCAGTTCCCGGCCAGTTTCCCGGGGGCTGATAATCCCCTGCTCGTACAGCTCGATGGCCCAGGAGATGATGGTACCGGCCGAGGAGGCATCTAATCCCAGATCGTTGCAGATGTTGTTAAGCTGGATGGACTGGGCGGCCCCTGAAACACCACAGTTGGCTCCCAGGGCCCCAAAGGTAGAGTAATCAGGCCCCTCCCCTCCCTGATCGTTGCGGTGGCGGCAATGGACGGCACAGGCATGACAGGAGAGCATCTTCTCCGAGTGCTTCTCGAACTCGGTGGTCAGCAAGCTACCGTCGAAGGCATTAAGTTGTGAGTTTTTGGTGCGCACCGTCCCCAGGACGTTGCTCACGTCGTAGAGGATGGAGGTCCCTACCTGGCCCAGAGTTTGAATCCATTTGGAGGTCAACAGGTAGTCTCTGAACTCCAGGCACTGCTGCCAGAACCGGGCCGGGTCAGCTAGGGGGATATCCATCGTGCCCTGGGCGACGATGGCCTTGAGGTTCTTGGAGCCCATGACCGCCCCCAGACCCCCACGGGCGGCCGTGTTCTTGAGGCCGTTGACCACCGCCGCGAAGCGCACCAGCTTCTCTCCGGCCGGCCCGATGCAGGCCACCTCGATGTCCCGGCCCAGTTCCTCCCGCAGGCATTGCTGGGTCTGGCTGACGGTCAGGCCCCACAGGTGGTTGGCCTGGCGCACCTCTACTGCACCATCGGCCAGGTACAGATAGACTGGCCTCTCCGCCCGTCCGCTGATGATGAGCCGATCGAAGCCGGCGAAGCGCAACTCGGCTCCAAAGAAGCCCCCCATGTTGGCATCGCCCAGGATACCCGATTCGGGCGATTTGGCGGTGAAATTGCAGCGGCTGGCGCTGGGCGCGGCTGTCCCGGTCAGCAGCCCTGTGCCCACGATCAGGGGATTCTCCGGCCCCAGCGGGTCAATGCCCGCTGGCAGCAGCTTGTGCAGGTAGTACACGTTCAGCCCCCGCCCGCCGAGAAAGCCCCGTATGAGGTGCTCGGGGGTAGGGGAGAGTTGGATCTGGTCCGTGGTGAGGTTGATTTGAGCTAGCAAGTTGGCTATCATTGATCAAACTGCGGTTGTTCGGGTTGTTCCTGTTGCGGTACGCGCAGCGAACGTTCCTCTGATTATTGTTGAACGAGCCGCCGCGCCCCGTGCTGTCCCGCACGGGACAGCGCACCACCCGGCGGTGGTTGCCGACCCGCCCCCGCAACAACGGCCCGCAAGCCGCGAGTTGCCTATGTTTGGGTGGCCTTGCGCCAGCCACCCAGCAGGCGGCCCACCTCGGCCACCATCCGGGCGGCGTGCTGATACTGACCACCACTGAGCCATTCCCAGCGGGCGGCCAGCCGCAGATACAGACGCACCTTGTCCAGTGCTTCATCCGCCTGGACCAGCCGTTCCAGCCGCTTCTTTCCTTGACGGTGGTTGGCCTCCTCCAGCCGCTCGCGCAGGTCAAAGGCTGCATCCAGCAAGCGGCGAGTGAAGGTGAAGCGGTGAGCGCGTGGAAAGTTATTGGTCACTGGCAGGAGCCAGGTGAGGAAATCAAAGGTGCGGGTGAAAATCGGCATCTCCTTTCGATTAGCCA
>JBHIDP010000122.1:0-8007 GCA_046760185.1 Anaerolineae bacterium | reverse complement strand
GTTCGCCGCCTGCCCCTCACCATCGAAAGTCGGGGCGAACGCTACCCCGCTTTCGCCCTGGCCGTCCTGTCCGAGTTCCTGCGCCTGCCACCCCAGGATTACATCCCCCAGCGAGGGTACGTGGATTTCGGCGGCCGTCGCATCCCTGTTGACCAGTTCAATCGGACGTTTATCAACTACGTCGGCCCCCCAAACTCCATCCCCATCTACTCCTACGTTGATGTGCTCAACGGCCAGGTAGACACATCGGTCTTCAACGACAAGATGGTCCTGGTCGGTATCATGGCTACGGCCGAGCCTGACAGCTACGTCACACCGACCTCCGTTGAGAAGATGTTCGGCGTCGAGCTCCATGCCAACGTTATCGAGACAGTGTTGCAAAGCAGGTTCCTTCAGACCCAGAACCTATCCGGACAAATGGCAGTGGTCATCCTGATGTCCCTCCTAGCCGGTATTGTATTTCCCCAGGTCAGACCGGTCCGTAGCACCTTCTTCGTCCTCCTCTTCCTGGCCGCTTACCTTTTGATCTCCTTCTTTAGCTTTGACGCTGGCCTGATACTCAATCTGGTCTATCCCTTCCTGGCCCTGACCTTGACCTACATTGCCATATTGCTTTATCGCTACTTCTATGAGGAGCGGCGGCGGCGGGCCATCACCAAACTCTTTGGCCGCTACGTCAGCCCAGAGGTGGTCGGAGCGGTGCTGGATTCCTTCGACAAGGGGACTTTGCAATTGGGAGGAACCAACCGAGTAGCAACGGTCCTCTTCGCTGATATTCGTGGCTTCACCAGCATGTCCGAGAAGCTGCCCCCCGAAGAGTTGATGAACACGCTTAACGATTACCTGTCCATAATGGTCGAGATCATTTTCAAATACGAGGGCACTGTCAACAAGTTTATCGGTGACAACGTTATGGCCATGTGGAACGCACCCCTTGACCAGCCAGACCATGCCCTGAGGGCAGTCAAAGCGGCCGTGGATATGCAACGGGAGATCGAGGCCCTGCAGCGCCAGAACAACAAGATACCGAAGGTTGGCTTCGGCATCGGCATCAACACCGGGCCAATGGTGGCCGGCAATGTCGGTTCACAGGAGCGGCTGGAGTACACCGTCATCGGGGACACAGTGAACCTGGCCTCCCGCCTTTGCGGGGCCGCCGCCAGCGGACAGGTTCTCATCAGCCCGGAAACCCACCAATTGGTCAAGGATGAGATAGTGGGCCACCGCCTGACCCCCATGAAGTTCAAGGGGAAGGAAAAGCCGATTGCGGTCTACGAGGTTCTGAGGTACCAGATCAGGTGACAACCATTCTGTTCGTCTGCACAGGCAACGTCTGCCGTTCTCCCATGGCAGCCGGATTCTTAAAGAGGATCGTGCATCGAGAAGGGCTTGATGGCAGGTTCAAGGTGTTATCGGCTGGGACCTGGAGCCTGCAAGGTGAACCAGCGAGTCTCTATGCCCGTCAAGTCATGGCTGAGCGAGGCATTGATATCAGCGCTCACCGTGCCTGTGACCTCACCCGAGAGGCTGTAGAGGAGGCAGACCTGATCCTGGTCATGAGCGGAAACCAGAAGGAGATCGTTGAGCGTTACTTTCCTGAGAGCAGGGGAAAGACCTATCTGCTTAGCGAGATAGTCGGCAAGGAAAAGGATATCTGGGATCCCTATGGTGGGCTGTTGGAACCATACCGTCGTTGTGCTGATGAGTTAGAGGGAATATTGGAGGAGGGGTACGAGAGGATATTTGATCTGACTCGTCCCAGACCTTTAAGGTCTTAAAGTACTAAAACCACCCTTCGACGAACTTGCGCCATTCCTTATTCTCCTGCAAAAATGGCTTGAAAATCTGATATCCCGGGGACCGTGGCTCGTAGGGTACCTGTAGCAGATTCATGCCTGCTTCCTGAGGTGTCTTTCCGCCCTTACGCATGTTGCAGCTCGGGCAGGCGCTCACCACATTGGCCCAGACATGACGCCCTCCCCATCGGCGAGGGATGACGTGATCCACCGTCAACTGATGAGTCTCCTTACCACAGTACTGGCAGGTGAAGTTGTCGCGACGGAAGATCTCACGCCGCGTTAGCTTGACCCGTGGACGAGGACGCCTGATAATGTACCTCAGGCGGATGACCGAGGGACGCGGAAAGACCATGGAAGGGCTACGGATCACCCCCCGGCTGTTCTCCAACACCTGAGCCTTACCTACTACCACCAGGACGATGGCCCGCTTGGTAGTGCAGACATTCAGGGGTTCGTAGTTTTGATTGAGAACGAGGACTGGCTGATTTAGATCCATTTGGCAACCGACCGTAAGTATATCACCATTGTATTATTACATCAAATCCCTGGCTGGTCCTTCTCAGCCCACAGCCACCTGAGACGAAGGTACATTACCAGCTCGTAGTAGGCCATCAGCACACTCAACAGGAACCCAAGCCAGCCATCTCGGTAGCCTGACCAGGTCCAATAGCGCCGCCAGAATTCTCGAAGGGGTTGAAGGATGAAATTGCGCCACTTAACTTGCACCCCCTGGCGGAAGAGAGCCTGGGCCGCGAAGTCAGTATAGCGACTCTGCCTTTCAAAGAACTGTCTCAGGTTTCGATAGTTGTAGTGGATCAGATGGTTCTCCAGACACCCCTCTGCTCCGTCAAGGATCACTAGCTCGTGCACGGGCCGAGCCGGATCATAGCGGGCACATCCCCGCCGCATCAACCGTAACTGGTAGTCAGGGTACCAACCGGTGTGACGCATCCACCGACCAAAAATCAAGTTCTTTCGCGGAATCCAGTATCCGACAGGCTTCGGGGCGCTATCCCCTGCTTTCCCCCCAAGGACATCTTCCCTCAGCAACTGTTTAATCTCCTCGGCCAGTTCCGGCGTTACGCGCTCATCGGCATCCACGAAGAGCACCCAGTCACCTGTGGCCAGCCCCAGCGCGGCATTCCGCTGGTCACCCCAGTCGCGAAAAGGGCGTTGGTGAATTCGAGCCCCCATCATCTGAGCCAGCTCCACTGTCCGGTCCTCACTGTAGGAATCAAGGACGATGACCTCATCGGCCCACGACACCGTAGCCAGGCAGTCCTGAATGTTCCCCTCCTCGTCCTTGGTCAACACTATCACTGACAACCCGGACACAACGGCTCTCCTTCACATGCGGAACACTTCCTGGTAACTCCTCAGCTTGCTTTCAAACTCCTTCTGGTCCAATTTCCCTAGGAGGTACTGTCCCTGAAGCTTTGCCATCTCCTTCAGCAGCCCAAGCCGCAGGATGAGGCGTACCGCCGTCTGGTAGGTTCGACTGTAATGTTTAGCGAAGAGTCTATAGCGGCTTCGCCACAATTGGACAAACATCTCATCTCTGAACTGACTGGTACTGGCCGCTACATGGTGGATCACCTCCGCCTGGGGCACGCAGCAGATATCCCACCCGGCTTCCTTGATCCTCCAGCACCAATCAATCTCCTCGCAGTATATGAAGAACCGCTCATCGAGAAGCCCTACCTGTTCGATCACTTCTCCCCGCACCATGAAAGCGGCTCCGAGAGGATGATCAACGGCGAAAGGCTCCCCGCTGTAGGAGCTGGCAGGGTAGCGCCCATTCAAACGCGAGTTGATGAGACGGTGGTTGATCGGGAAGAAATCAAAGAAGGTTTGGGCCAGGGTAGGGAAGGCAAAAGCTGAATGTTGCCAGCGACCGTCAGGGAAGAGCAACTTTGCTCCGGCAACGCCGACCTGAGAGTTGCTATCGAGGAAACGCACCATGGTGTCAATAGCCTCCCCCCGCACCTCAGTATCCGGATTCAGGAACAGGACATATCTTGGCACCGCATCGGAATCTGTCCTTTTCCGGCTCAGTCCAAAGCCCAATTTCTTGAGAGCCGAATTGTTGGCAGCGGCAAAACCACGATTCTCGGGATTGACCACCAGGTGAACTTTGGGGAAACGCTGCCGCAACATGGGCACGCTGTCATCCGTAGAGGCATTATCAACAACACATACGTGGTGTGTTTGCCGGCTGGCCGAGGAGCGTTCCAGGCTGGCAAAGAGCGATTCCAGACAGGCCTCCAACAACTGGCAGGTGTTGTAGCTTACGATCACTACCGCCAAGTCAGGCATAGTGCTCTCCCAAAGATTGGGGGAACGAAAGGGATCTGCCCCTCAGTTCCCCCACAATCTATCACGTCGTGTGTTCCTCTGAGATTCTCAAAATCCAATCGAAATCTGTGTCGGTTCCACAAAATCGTTGACAATGCGTACCTGCTCGTGAATCAGACCTACCCAATAGTAAGGGTTTACCTTGGGTGGTGCATCAATGATCTGAATGTGACCGACAACGGTCACCCGCTGGCCAGGCATCAGGTACTTGTAACCGTTTAGTGTCGCAAGGTCCTCCTCGCTACCCAGGCTCCAACGATAGGGATATTTCCGTCCCTGGCTGTTCCCCTCGAAGTCAACCCCGATGCGAAAGATGCCTGGCTCCTCGTAGTATCCAATGACGTTGAAATTCTCCCTGGTAGTATAGGTAGTGCCTGGTGGAGGCCCTTTGGTGCGGATTGGCACAGTACCGACATTGGCCACAGTAGCGGTGAAGGTCAATGTCTGCCCCAGGGGAACAACGATGGGAGAGAATTCGGCCGTGGCCCCGACGATTTCAGCCCTCGGCACACCCCCATCTACAATTGTCAAGGAAGCCTGAGCTGATACCCTGCTTCCAATCTCGTCCACCGCCTCGGCCACCACCGTATAGGTGCCATCGGGAGGAGGAGTTGCTCCAGCATCTACCCCTCCATCATAGTCATACTGGTGAAGCCCCGGCTCTCCGGGTTCCGCACTCCCTTCCTTCTCGGCAATAAAATATTTCTTTCCTTTCTCATCGAGGAGATAGACCTTAACGTCAGCTCTTTTGGCCAGATAGTAACTGATGCTGACCCGGTCGTTGATCCCGTCCTGGTTGGGGGTAAACGTGGTCGGGAACACGGTGAAGTTTCTCAACTCAGGCAAAGCCGTGTCCGAGTTCGCCACCTTAATTTGCCCTTCGATGCGCTCCACATTCCCCTGCAGATCCACCGCCTCCACGGTGTAGGTATAGGTTCCATCCGGCAGGACACTACCCCCCACCACACCACCGAACAACGCTTCGTACTGGCCGGGTGACCTGCGCTTATCTTTGCGGAAATAGTGTCGCTGTCCGTCCTCCCCGGTGAAATAGATGGATAGAGTAGATCGTTGCGAAAGCCGATAGGTGATCCGGGCCACATCGTCGTGTCCATCGGCATTGGGGGAGATTGTGCTCGGTCTGACCTCCACACCGGAAAGAAGGGGAGCCCTCACACAGCCAAGCAAAACTAAAGCGACTGATGCCACAGCCGCTAGAGATACCAACCTATGCAACAAAAGATCTATTCCTCCTTGTAGGGATGCCCTTGTCAGAGTTTTGGAGAGATTTCTAGTCTAGCAGAGGGACAGGCTTTAGTCAAATCCACATTCAACGAACATTGATCCCTGAGGGCAAGGTAAACCAATCCCCTCCAGAGACCAGGCGAACCTGAATCCGGTAACGGCCCGGGGCAGCTTGACTCGGCACTACCAAGCTATGGATATCACGCACAATCTCTCCTGCCACCCAACTGCTGGTGGGATAAAGCCCATCGGCCAACTTATCCCTCCCCTCATAGATTATGTCACCTTCTTCCCTTAACAACCGTACTGCCAGTTCATAGTCAATGCTGATCTCCTCGCCAGACTGCCAAAACAAGGTGAAGCGCATGGCCTCACCAGGGGATAGGACCTCGGCCTGATAGTCACAGCCGACAAGGGTCAGTCCATCAAGCGATTCCCCAACAGGATGCTCAAAGGCAAAGGCCTCCAGAGGCAATCGGCCGCGAGCCACCTCGATCTCAGCCAGCAACAGATGGTCACCTTGCACCACCCCCTCGTCGCCGATCAAAGGCAACCGCTCCATGGTAGAACGCAAATAGAGGCCCACCTCGATGGTGTATCGCCCCGGCGGGGTGCCTGGCAAGACCACAATTGGATACTCCTCCAGAAATATTTCCCCCATAGGCCAACGGGAGGAGGGATAGCGGTCACCCCCCAACTGCCGGTCTACCTGCCCGTAGATGTGTTGAACTGAGCTTAACAGGTGGGTGAAAGCAGTGTAGTCCTGGGCCAGGGAACGCCGTGCTCTCCAGTAGAGCGCCAGGTGGATCGTCTCTCCAGGCTTGAAACGGAGAGGGGGCATCTCTTTATCACCCCTCGTGCCTGACACCAACTCCTGACGGATGTCACGCATCCATTGATCCCTGGTCAGGTCATATCCCACTAACTCTACTTGATCGCCAAAGTTGGCACCGAGGTGGTGCTGCATTTCTGGTTCAGGGGCAAAGTGAGGTCTGTGAGCCAGGGAGAAAAGCAGAAGAAGGATACCGCGCCCGCCCCATCTCCCCACATCCAGCCTGGGGGCATAACTCACCAGTTGATTTAACACCAGCCTTTCAGGGTCCGATTCCATGTCGTGCCACAGTACCAACCAGGCTCGTTGATGCTTTTGGGCGATCAGGTTCAGAGTATCCGACACGGTCTGACGATCCAGAGGTTCGGTGAGCGACAGCAACAGGTCTGACGGCAGGGCATAATAGGGCAAGAGACCACGATTGTAGTAGGCAAAAGCAGGATGGACATAGCCGCTGACGACGATGACCGCATCCCCTTCTTTGGCATTGGCCTGGATGTGACTGGTCACACCCCGGAAGTCATCTTTGGCATAAGTGCTGTCAAAGTACAGGTTGTGCAGCGAAAGGAGGGTGCCCCCCAGCAGCAAACCCGTGGTCAGGACACCCATCCCCTGGCGGGCCGTGGTCTGCCAATTGGGGCTGGTATTGCTGATCAAGACCAGCAGCCCCTCTCCAGCCAACAGATAGAAGGCCGGGGTGACCAGCAGGAGATAGCGAGGAGCAAACTTGGGGCGAATGGAGGTCAGCAGCAACAGGAAGAGGAGAGGGACCACAACGTACAAGAGCAGAAAAGCCAAGCGGTGATCACCGGCGCTTTCCCGGCTGTCCTGCCACGACCCTGACCCATCCCCAGCCATTGGGCTCTCCCTCGACCGCAGGTGCCACGTGCCTATCAAGGCCAGGAGCAGGTAGATGAGCCCTATGACAAAGCCGGTAGATGGAGAGACGGTTTGACCCAGGGCGAAGGCACTCAGGATAGAGGGCAAAACGCTACTAACCCGCAAGGGGCCCGGATAATAGGTGGCATTTCCCAGATACTGGCCGACAACGAAGGGCATCCACGGTAGGAAAGCGAGGAGGGTCACTCCCTGACCGAGGCACCACCGGGCCAGGAGCATCCTCCGCCTCTCCTGCCAGGCCCACCAGATGACAAAGGCTGCCTGAAAGAGGAGGACGAACCAGGCGAAAAAATGGGTGTAGACCAGAGCTACACTGCTCAAGACGTAGGCCACCCAGGTCGGCCATCTCCCCTCCTGCAAGGCTTGCCACAGCCAATAGCTCGAAAGGAGGGCTAAAAAGGCAGCCATGGTGTACATGCGGGTCTCTTGCGAGTACCAAACGTGGAAGGGGGAAATGGCCACCAACAGGGCTGCCGTGAGGCCGACAGCACTTCCCAGGAGACGCCGGCCAATCCTATAGGTCATGGACACCAAAAGGAGGCCCCAGATAAGGGACAGGAAGCGCACAGAGAACTCGCTGGAACCGACCACCTTGAGCCAGGAGTGGAGCAGGAGAAAATAGAGGGGAGGATGATCGCTGGCCGACACACCGGTCAAGAGGGCAGGCAGGCTCTGTTGGGCGTAGTAGATGCTCAGTCCCTCATCATACCATACGCTCTGATGACCAAGGCGAAAGGAGCGCAGGGCAAAGGCGAGAAGGATAACAAACAGTACCAAGAACCTGTCGGAAAAGAGTTTCGTAGTGGCGGCTTCAGCCGCTTCAGAGCGACTAAAGTCGCCACTACCAGCGATTTTTCGGATGGGCACTGAGAGCAG
>JBHIDP010000121.1:0-8068 GCA_046760185.1 Anaerolineae bacterium | reverse complement strand
GCCAGCTTCTGGGCTGTGACCAACGTATTGCTTTATCGTGAGCGGACGCGGCCGGGGCGGGAGTTGGGCCTGTGGGGCATGTTCGAGTTCCGCTCTCTGGCCCGGGTCTCGGCTTTGGATGAGATCCGGCTGGTCACGACAGGCATCTACGGCCACGTGCGGCACCCTCAGCACGCTGGGCTGCTCGCGAGCGCCTTCGGCCTGGCCGTCGCCTTCCAGACGGTGGTTGGCCTGCTGGTGGCAGCCGTGCTCCTGTTCTGGTCGCTGGTCCAGACCCGCTTGGAGGACCAGCGGTTGATCGTCCTCTTCGGCGACGAGGCGCGACGCTACATCGCGGCCGTACCGAGGTACGTGCCCCGGCTGGCTGCGTACGAAATGGAGGGATGAGACCCATGAGAAATCCATCGTTGTCTGAGCGGATGCAGCGCAGCCGCCGGCCGCTCTGGCTCCTATCGGCACTGCTGGCGCTGCTGTTCCTGGCCCTGGCAGGGTGTGGCGGTCGGCAAGAGGCTGGTCAGCGGCAACTGAAACTGGCGCCATCTTCCCGGCTGCCGAAGGAAATCGCTGTGGGGTCGGTCATGGTCCGCGAGGCGTACCAGTTCGCTCTGGCCAACCCCGAGGTGCTGGAGGTCATCCCCTGCTACTGCGGCTGCGGCGCCGACCACGGCAGCGTCAAGGACTGCTTCGTGCGCGAGGTGCGCCCTGACGGTACGGCTGTATTCGATGAGATGGGCTTGAACTGAGGCATCTGCGTAGACATCACGCGTGACGTGATGCGCTACTGGCAAGAGGGGAAGTCGCTGGTCGAGATCAGGAAGAGGATAGACGCGACCTACAGCCGCTTCGGGCCGCCGACGGATACGGAGTGGCCACAGGAGTAGGCGCCACGAGGACGGGAAGCGATGAAGGCAAAGATGTCAAAGCGACTGGGCTTCCTGGTGGGGCTCGGCCTGGCCCTCTGGCTCTGGCAGCGGGAGCGGGCCACCGGCGACGTGAGCCGCTGGCTGAAATACACCGTCATCCGGGGCACCCAATCCGCCCGCCTGGTGCGGGGCCGGGAGCACGCCCCCTGGGTGCGCCGTTTCTACACCTTGCTGGCGCCTGTGTACGACCTGACGCTGCTCAACCTGCCCGGCTACCGGCAAGCGGCGATGGACCTCATCGAGCAGTTGGACCTCGGCGCCGAGGATGCAGTGCTTGATCTGGGTTGCGGCACGGGGCTGCTGACGCTGCCCCTGGCCGAACGGGCACGGCGGACCATCGGCCTGGATTTGAGCCCGGCCATGCTGGGGAAACTGGCCGCCAAGGCGGCCCGGCGTGGTTTAACTGTCGAGTTGCGCGAAGGGAGCGTCCTGGAGTTGCCCTTTGCCGACGGAGAGTTCACCGTCATCACCACGGCCTTCATGCTCCTCTATCTGACGCCGGAGGAGAAACAGCGCGCCATGGCCGAGATCCACCGCGTCCTCGTGCCCAGCGGGCGGCTGGGCTGCCTCAGCAGCCTAGGCAAAATCACCGACGTCTTCCTGACCCGCGAGGGGTGGCAAACACTGCTAGCGGGGGCGGGCTTCACTGACGTGCAGATCGAGGACCGCTACGACGTCTTCCGGCTAGTGACGGCGCGCAAGGGGGAGATGGCATGAGCAACCTGAGCAAGTGGCTCATCGGGCCGGGGCTGTGGCTGCGAATCCGGGAGGAAGAGGTGATGCTGCTGGCCGAGTTTGGCGACGAATACCGGGAGTACATGGCCCGCACCGCTCGGCTTAGCCTTCGACCGATGGGTTCGACAGGCGTTGTCCTGAGCCAGTCGAAGGGCTCACCATGTAGCTCAGGCCGAGGGCTCGCGACGAAGCCTGGCGGCTGGTGCCCTTCGTGTTCTGAACTGAACGACAAGGAGATACCCAACCGATGATCGAAAAAGTGAAACTGGAAATCCCGATCATGCTGCCGGAGAACGGTGAATGTGAGCGTTGTATTACTCGTTTGCAAGAGGCGCTTTTGACCCACAAAGGGGTCGCCAAGGTCCACGTTGACCGTGACCAGGAGCCCCCTCGCCTTTGCCTGCACTACGATCCCAATCTAATCTCTCTGGCTCAGGTGGAGGAAGCGGCACGGCAGGAGGGCATCTCCATCGAGCGGCGGTTCCACCATGAACTGCTGGACATCGAAGATATGGACTGTGCCGACTGTGCCCAGACCCTGGAGAAGGGCGTGGGCCGGCTGGACGGCGTCTTGTGGGTGGCGGTCAACTTCGCGACGGCCAAGATGCGCCTGGAATACCACACCGACCGGATAGACCGCTCGGCCATCGTGGAGCGCATCCGAGAGTTGGGCTACGACGTAGGGGTGGCCGTCCCTGGCCGCCCAATCCCCGTCGAAACACCCAGCGGCCTGCGAGGCTTTCTGGCTTTCTTGAGGCGAAGGCGCCGTGACACGCTGACCGCCATCTCCGGCTTGTTCATTTTGCTGGCCTTCTCCCTGGGGATGGCAGGTGTAACGACGGACATCACCCATGCCATCTACGGCCTGGCCATCCTCGCCGGTGGATACTACGTGGCCAGGAGCGGCATTGCTGCCCTGCGCACGACCAAAAGCCTGGACATGAACTTCCTGATGACCGTCGCCATCCTCGGGGCTATGGTCATAGGGGAGTGGGAAGAGGGAGCACTGGTCGTCTTCCTCTTCTCCCTGGGCGAGACCCTGGAGAGCTACACCCTGGACCGGGCCCGCAATGCCATTCGCAGCCTGATGGACCTGGCCCCGCCCGAGGCCACGATGAAGCAGGAAGGCCGCGAGAAGCGGGTGCCGGTTGAGCAGCTCAAAGTGGGGGACATCATCATCGTCAGGCCGGGGGAGCGCGTCCCCATGGATGGCAAAATCATCAAAGGCGCGTCGGCCGTGAATCAGGCGCCCATCACCGGCGAGTCGGTGCCCGTAGAAAAGGGCCCTGGCCATGAGGTCTTTGCCGGCAGCATCAACGGTCAGGGAGCCCTGGAGATCCAGGTCACCAAGTTAGCCAAAGACAACACTCTCTCCCGCATCATCCACATGGTGGAAGAGGCCCAGGCCCAGAAAGCGCCTTCGCAGCGCTTCGTGGACGCCTTCGCCAGGTACTACACCCCAGCCGTGGTGATGGGTGCCGTGCTGATCGCTGCCGTGCCGCCCCTCTTCTTCGGTCAGCCCTTCCTCAGTCCACCCAACGGCACCGGCTGGCTCTACCGGGCTCTGGTGCTCCTGGTCATCGCCTGCCCCTGTGCCCTGGTCATCTCCACCCCGGTCAGCATCGTCAGCGCCATCAGTAACGCGGCTCAAAAGGGCGTGCTCATCAAGGGCGGAGCCTATCTGGAAGAGGCTGCCCGCCTCAAGGTGATAGCCTTCGACAAGCCGGGAACCCTGACCCGGGGCGAGCCGGCGGTCACCGACGTGATCGCCCTCACCCCTACCCCCCCATCCCCCCGTCCCCTCTCCCGCTATCGGGCGCGGGGAAGGGGGGTAGCCATCAGGCCGGGGGGTAGGGGTGAGGGTCTGCTCCGCCTGGCTGCCGCCGTGGAGAGCCGCTCCGAGCACCCTCTGGCCCAGGCCATCGTCCGCGAGGCGCGGCACCGCAGCTTGCGATTCACGCCGGCCGACGATTTCCAGGCCCTGACCGGTCGAGGAGCCAGGGCCAGGCTGGACGACCGAACGCTCTTCATCGGCAACCAGGAGTTATTTGCCGGGCACGCGACCCTCGCCCCGACCGAGGCCGAGTATGTGGAACACCTGGAGCAGGAGGGGAAGACGGTCATGCTGGTGGGAGATGAGCGGGAGGTGGTCGGCTTCATCGCCGTGGCTGATCAGGTACGCCCTGAAGCCCGCCAGGCCGTGGCCGCCCTGCGTCGCAGCGGCATCGCCCGAATGGTGATGCTGACGGGGGATAACGAACGCACGGCGCGAGCCATCGCCAAACAAGTAGAGGTAGACGATGTACGGGCCGGGCTGCTGCCTGAAGAGAAAGTGCAGGCCATCGAGACACTGCTGGAGCAGCATGGCAAAGTGGCCATGGTAGGCGACGGGGTGAACGATGCGCCCGCTCTGGCGGCATCCACAGTGGGCATCGCCATGGGCGGGGCAGGCACCGCCCAGGCCCTGGAGACGGCTGACATCGCCCTGATGGCTGACGACCTGAGCAAGCTACCCTACGTTATGGCTCTCAGCCAGCAGACCCTGGCCATCATCCGCCAGAACATCGCTGTATCTCTCCTGGTCAAGGGCACCTTCGTCGGCCTGGCTCTATTGGGTGCGGCCACATTGTGGATGGCCGTCTTCGCCGATATGGGCACTTCGCTGCTGGTAACTCTCAACGGTATGCGACTTCTGCGCTACAGATGGAATTCGCTGAGGATGTCCGCCTAATTGAGGCAAGAGTACAGATTGAACCGTCGGACACGGCAAAGCCTCGAGTGAGTCGGCTTCACAAGTGCGCAGTTCGACGACAGCACGGAGCCTGGCCAAGCTGTCAGGGACCCGCCGGCTGAAGGCCGGGGGCTTGCAGGCCAGGGAAGCCCCTCTTCTCCTTGGCCACGTACTCGGCCGCGTATAGAGCGCTTCCCGACTGCACGCTGACCAGCTTCTTGATGGGGATGACCTGATAGTCCAGCTCCCTCTCCAGAGCGTCGCTCCTCTTCTCGAACTCGGCCAGCACCTCTTCTTGTACTCCCCTGAGAGCAGTCTCTCTTCGACCGTCCCCCTGCTCCAGAGCCTGGTCAATCAGCCGCTTCAACATGCCAAAGATCATCAGGCGGTAGAATCTGTTCACCTGGAGGTTGTCGAACAGCTCGGCTACCGTGGCCGGCTGCTCCAATTCCGGGGTAGTCCTGGCCCAGTGCTCCTTGGCCGCTATGTCGTCCAACGTGCGCCGCAGGTACTCCTCCAGGCTGTCGCGGAAGGGTGAGGGTCCTCTAAGGTGAGGGGCCACCACCTCGTACCTCTCCTTGATGAAGTCGTATGTCTGGCGAGACTCGGCCAGGCCCTCGAGGACCGCCTGGCGACGCCTCACCTCTGTAGGGCTTCGGTCGTCAATGCGGATGTCGTAGTAGTAGGGCATCTCACATACCAGGGTGAAGGTGTCAGCCACCTGCTGGGCGTAGTGGTCACTCGAAGTGCCGTAGTTCATTATCTCGGCCGGGTCCTTGTCCGTGTGCTCAACGTAGTAATCGTAGGTCTGATCGCTGCCCGGCATGTAGAAGACAGCATCGGCGTACTTCTCCACATAGGGGACCTCCGGCTCACCAAGGTGCAGGGGCAGTCCCTGGTCGCGCGCCAACTGGTGGAAAATGGGGTACAAGGGAGGACAGGGCCTGGAAACGTAGAAGTAGACTCCGCCGAAGCCAGAATTGTGAAGGGAGTACATGAAGGCCGGTTTGGCCTGGTGGATGATGTCTATCAGAGCCTGAGTTTCCGGCAGGGGCTGGTCAAACTTCAGGGTCTTGTAGGTGATGGGAAAGGTCCATTCGATCTGCTGGTAGCCCGGCGGACGGTAGTAGTTGAGGGCCAGGTGCCTGGGGTTGAAAGGTCCCTTGAACCAACCCTCGTTGAGGCGGGCCCCTTCGGGGTCAATGCACTTAACGATGTACCAGGTGTAACCCAGCTCCTCCCGAATCGCATCGTCCTCGGCCAGCCGACGGGCGAGATATTCCGTGGTCATGCTACCGATGGGCTCGTTGGGATGGGGGAAGCCGAACAGGAGGGCCGTCAGCTCACCGTCACCGATCCTGAGGGCCAAGATGTCATCCCCCTGCCTCGAGCGCCCCACCCGGAGCAACTGCACCTTGTCAAGGTACTCGGCCGCCAGATGTCGGCTGCTCTCGTTGAGTTCATCCACCGTCAAAAAACCGGTGTAGTCGGGCACATCATCAATGATTGATTGAAACCTCATCTCTTTTCGTTCCTTTCTTCCTCAGTCTTGCTCCTTCACCAAAGGTGAAATACTTACTTGCCCCAGGTTCTGGAAGGAATCACCCACAGGGCGGTAGACGATGACCTTCACCCCATCGTATGGCTCGGACCCTGGGAGTGGGATCAGGTAGTCGTCGCGTACAACCTCGCCACTGGCCCAGCGGGAGGTGGGATAGTGGCCCCATACAGGGTGAGCATGGTCCTGCTGGATCATCACTCCCCCGTTGAAGAGGAACTGTCCCTCCCGCGTCGGTCGCACCGAAATAGACCAATCCTCCTCCATCCTGGCCAGGGCTTGCCAGTAGAGAGTCAGGTGAAGAGCGCCCAACTCCTCCCTGGCCTCATATCCCACCAGGTGCAATCTACCCCCCACATCCAGGTTCAAAAGGTGCCGTGGTCTGGGGGAGGAACCACCAGCCTCTCTTTTTATCTCGATCAGGCTCAAGCCGTGAGAGGAAAGCGGAGGAGGGGTGGGCCATTGGGCCAAAGCGCTGGCAGCCACCGTCCTGGTCAGGTAGATATCCCCTTCGGCCAGCTTGGCCGGGAGTTGATCAGGGGCCACGACCGCGAGGTCGGTGCGTTCCCCCCACACCGCAGTGAGGTAATCCAGAGCCAGGTTCTCCTCGTAGGAGCCGGCCACCGTCGCTCCAGGAGTCGGTGCGTCAGCCAGGATCTGCCAGCCAGCCACAAGCCCCTTGTCCTCGACACGGTCCCGTTGGTCGCAGCGTGGGAAATTGACCCCGACGCGGTTGACGGTCAGGGCCAGGAGGAGCAGGAGGAGGACCCCTCTCACCTCCAGACGAGGGTATCGTTGCCAAAGGTGATAGCCCAAGACGGCCAGCCCCAGGATGACAAGGGGGTAGAGGGGCATGGCCACCTGAAACCAGTTGCCGTAGCGGTCAATGTAGAGAACGGGAGCGTAGGTCAGGATGATGCCACCGAAGAGCAGGCCCCGACGGCGCGGCATGAAGGCCAGCCCAGCCAGACCAGCCAGAAGGACAACCGGGGTCAGTTCCGAGTTGATAAGACGCAGGACAGCCCAGGGCACGCCGTCGAAGGACCAGGTCAGTTCGTCCCTCCCCTGGGGGATAGAAAGGAAGTACAGGAACCAGGACCAGGTATCGGGCCACTGGCCAGCTCCGCGCCACTCCGGGTGCTGAGCCCCACGCACAAAGACGTAGAGGTAGCTCACTAACGGCAAGAGGGTCAAAAGCACCGCCCTCCCCAGGAGGTTAAGACGACGCCAGATGGTCCGTTCCAGGGAAAGGATGTAGACCAACAGCGCTGGCAGGGCCAGGAGCACGGTCACCAGATTGGCCAGGGCCAGTCCCACCATCAGCGCCAGGATCAGCAGGTACTTATCCTCCCTGGTTCGCTCCCAGCGAAAGACGACCAAGATCATCAGCAGCGTCTGAAGGACGGCGGTGGTGTACTCCTCACTGGTGACGCTGTAGTACCAGAAGAAGTAGGTGACGGCGTAGAGAAGGGTAGCCAGGGCGGAGATGGGCCAGTTGTTCTCCGTCAGCTCCAAAGCCAGGACGTACATGGCAACCAGAGCGCCCAGGCCCCAAAGGGTGGAGAACAGGGATAGGATCTCCACCGGGTTGAAGAAGGGAGAAAGGATCAGCCGGCCAAGTCGGAACCAGACCCATCCCAGCATGGTGTACAGGGGATAACCGGGGGCGTTTGACAATCGCAGGGCAGCCTGAGCATACTGGTGGGTAATGAGGTCGCCACCCTGCAACTGGCCTGGGGTCAACCCGTTGTCCAGGGTAGCCAGGTACAGGGCCAGGGAAAGGAGCAAAATAGCTACCCCAGCCAGCTTGACCGGCTGCCTGATCCAGGTGAGAACCTGTGCTCTCATTTGAGATTGTTCCAATACCTCTCGGTGGTTTTGCCTGAACCAATCTTAACACACTGGCGCTGCCGTCGCAAAGTAACATGATCAACGTGAGGCCCTCGGCGTAAGCCGATGGGAGTTGTCACAGCTTGCCCAGGGAACAGTCGCTTGTCCTGTGGTTCGACAATCTCACCAACCGCCAGGCCGAAGGGAATCTCACGCTGGAGCGGGCAGGAGACCCGTTCGACTGCGCTCAGGGCAGACTCTTCGCTCCGCAAGCCTTCGGGCTGAGCCCCG
>JBHIDP010000120.1:0-8099 GCA_046760185.1 Anaerolineae bacterium | reverse complement strand
ACCGGCTGAAGCCTCCACTCCGCATTCATCCTCACTTTTGCATCACAGTTGGAAGGGTGAGGCAACCCGCCCCCTTTCGCTCCTTTCGCGTTTCTGGGACGGGTTGCCTCAGTTCCTGCTCGGGCCGACCTACTTGTAGGCGTCTACGGCGCTGGCCTCGATCGTTTCGAGAACAGCGTCCAGGTCTTCGCCGCCCACATAGTCCATCACGCCCGTCCAGAACGTACCAGCACCCACAGCCGCAGGCATCAGGTCGGAGCCGTCGAAGCGGAAGACCTCGGCGCCGGCCAGTACCTCCGCTTGCTTGCGGGTGATGTCGTCAGGGTAGGCGTCCAAGCTCACCCCTCTGTGGGGCGAGAGGAAACCGCCCTTGGCCGCCCAGATTTCCTGGGGCTTAGCTGTGGCCAGGTACTGGATGAAGGCCCGGGCCTGCGGCGTGTCGTTGAACATGACGACCACGTCGCCCGCGCCCAGGGCCGGCACGCCATAGGCCGGATCGATCTCCGGGAAGGCAAAGACGGCGTAGTCTTCCTCCGTCACACCCTCCGGGAAGAAGGCGGTGATGAAGGACGCCTGGCGGTGCATGTAGCAGCCTGGCGGGTCGTCGAAGAGGGGAGCCGGCGAATCGCCGAAGAAGGTGCTCATCACGCCGGTGGGGCCGCCCCAGGCGTAATCCTCGTTGAGGGCGATCTGGCCGAAGTACTCGAAGGCGGTCTTAACCGCCGCGTCGGTCCAGGGGATCTCGTGCTTCACCCACTGGTCGTAGACATCGGGCCCGGCCGTGCGCAGCATGATGTCCTCGATCCAGTCGGTGCCCGGCCAGCCGCTGGCCGCGCCGCTCTCCAGGCCAACGCACCAGGGTGTGTTGCCGTCGGCCACCATCTGATCGGACAGGGCGACCAGCTCGTCCCAGGTGGTCGGTACTTCGTAGCCGGCGGCCGCAAAGGCAGCGGGGCTGTACCACACCAGGCTCTTCAGAGCGCCCTTGATCCACACGCCGTAGAGTGTGCCCTCATAGCTGCCCAGGTCAATCCAGGACTGGGAGTAGTCTTTCTTGAGCTGGTCTGTATCTATGAAGGTGTCGAGGGGCACCAGGGCGCCCATCTTGGCAAAGTCCACCAACAGTCCCGGTTGGGGGAGGATGGCCAAGTCTGGCGGGTTGCCCGCCTCCACGCGCGTGACAAGCACAGTGGTCTGCTCCCGCGAAGTCTCGAAGGCCATGCCGATGCCGGTCTCCTCAGTGAAGGGCGCGACTGCTTCCGAGAAAGCTTCAAACTCAGCGCCACCCCACACGCCAAGCACCGTCACGGCGCCACCCGAGACGGGCACCTCCTTCACGACCTCCTTCTCCACTACCTTGGTCACCTCTTTGATCACTTCCTTCTCGATGACCTCAGGAGTGGGTGGCGGGGCACATTGCGCCGCCATCACCGCCAAACCCAGGAGCAGGGGGATGGCAATCAGTAACAACCGGTACTTTCTCATTGTCCTTTCTCCTCCTTAGAGTTCTAGAGTGCCAACCTCTGAGGCTGGCAAGACGAACAATATGTTACATTGGTTATTCTCGATAGCCATCACCTCCTTCACAACTGGCCCTTCGATGACTTTTGAGGGGTTTTCCCCACTCACCTCAGGGGGGCCTAAATTCGGGCGAGAAACTTGTCACCCCTCCTCTTTCTCTTCTCCCTCTCATGGAACCCGCAGGACTCTCTGATAACCAGTTCCGTCTCCAGGAGGACGCCATTGTCCACTGATTCTCCGTCAATGATCCTGATCAACGTAGCGGCCGCCCTGGCCCCTAGCTTGTAGGCAGGCAGACGAACGGTGGTCAGGGGTGGGTCAACGTAGTTGGCCAAACGGACGTCATCGAAGCCAACGATGGCTATGTCCTGGGGGATGCCAAGACCCCTCTCTTTGATGGCTTCCATGACCCCAAAGGCCACCAGGTCGCTGGCCACGAAGATGGCCTTGGGTGGCGTAGACAAAGCTAGCAACTGGCTCATGGCCTCGTAACCACTCTCCTCGCGGAAATCGCCGTAGCGAACCAACTGCTCATCGTAGAGGAGGCCATTCTCTTCCAGAGCCCGACGATATCCCCACAACCGATCTTCGCTGGCGGTGTATTGGAGCGGTGCATTGGTGATCATAGCGATGCGCTGGTGACCCAACCTGATGAGGTGCTCCACCGCCATCTTGGCCCCGCCCACGTTGTCCACGTCCACGAAGTTGACCCCTGAGCCCTTCAATTGGCCCAAAAGCACGATGGGGAAACCCTCCTCTCTGAGCTGAGGAAGCTGACGATCGTCGGAGCGAGGCCCGGAGAGGATGATGCCGTCAATACGCTTCTCTCTGACCAGGCCGATGTAGGCATCCGGCTTGGTGATGTCATCAACAGATTGGAGCAGGAGGCGAAGATCCCTCTCCTGAACAACATCGCCGATGCCCCGGATCACCTCCGGTAAAAAGGCATCGGCGAAGATACGGTCAGGGCTCTGACAGAGGACAAGCCCAATGGTTCCGGTCTTTCGGCTGGCCAGGCTGCGAGCTGCAGCGTTGGGATAGTAGCTAAGCTTGGCGGCCGCCTCCAGCACCCGTTGTCGCGTCTCCTCGGAGATTTGAGCGTTGGGCGTGTCGTTGAGCACGAAAGAGACCGTGGTACGCGATACCCCGGCCAGGTCGGCCACGTCCTGACTGGTCACCCGTTTTTCTGCCAATCTCGAACCTCACCAAATTTACTAACGCGTGTTACTATAATACCACAAGAACTCAAAAATGTCAATAGTTTTCAGTTTGTCACGTTATGGCCGAAGGTTGATGGGGGGAAGAGCGAAGACATTGACCAAATTTTGACTTTTCGGTGATATCAATTTATAATATGATAAATTCAAAACGGTCATTTCAGAAGTGACATATTCTCCTCCCGCAGGTTCGAGTTTGATTGTCAGAGACATGTCGCAATTCAAAGAACCTGTCATGCTACAAATGCCTCGCTGGAACCTGCGGGAGGATAACGGCAGTAGCTTTTTGGTGTCAGGAGGCGGTTATGAAAGTAACGATCAGCTTGGGACCACCGTTGCGGGGCATGGTAGGACAAAAAAGGGTGGTGCTGGAACTGGGGGAGGCACAGCACAGCGTCACCGATGTTTTGGAGCAGTTGGCACAGCGTTATCCCCTTCTGCATGCAGAGTTGCAACCCGATGCTGACGAGTTCGTGCCCTACAGCCTGTTCCTCAACAGGGAGCTGGTTCGCTGGGGACAGGTGGCCCAGACCCACGTTTCAGATGGGGATGAACTCTCAATTTTCATGCCCATCGCGGGCGGATAGATTCCTGTTGAGTTCAGAAGGAGGAGCCGGGAATGCACTATGTCATAGTCGGCAATAGCACAGCCGGTATCGGGGCTGCCGAGGGCATCCGACAGGTTGATGGGGAGGGTGTCATCACCATTGTGGGAGAGGAGCCTTATCACGTCTACTCTCGTCCCCTCATTGCCCACTGGATCGCTGGCGAGGTTGATGAAGCAGGCATGCGCTATCGTGGCCTGGATTTCTACGACCAGCACCACATCAGCACCAGGTTGGGTCAACGGGCTACGGCCTTAGATACTGCGGCCCGGACAGTGGCTCTGGCCAACGGTGAAAAGCTCAGCTACGACAAGCTTCTCATCGCCACCGGCTCTGTGCAAAGGTTCCCCCCTATCCCTGGGGCGGAGTGGGAAGGGGTATGCGACTTCTGGACCTTTGACCAGGCCAAGGTTGTCCGTGAACGGGCCTCGCCGGCCAAGAGGGCCGTGGTGGTAGGGGCTGGACTGGTGGGGTTGCAGGCGGCCTACGGGCTGCGAGAGGCTGGCCTGGAGGTGGTTGTCGTCGAACTCCTCGATGTCATCCTGGGGCGCATCTTGGACACCGAAGGAGCGCAGATAGCACAGCGCATCCTGGAAGCGAATGGCATCCAGGTCATTACTGGCTGCTCAGTGGCGGAGATAGAGGGCGATGCCAAAAGAGGGGTGACTGGGGTTTTACTGGATGATGGGGAGAGGATTGATTGTCAACTGGTGATAAAAGCGACCGGGGTTGCACCCAACACGGTATTGGTTAAGGACACGCCCATCAAGGTCAATCAGGGGATCCTGGTGGACGAATTCTTTGAGACCAGCCAGCCCGGTGTCTACGCCGCCGGCGACGTGGCTGAGACCTGGGACATCTGTCGTGCGCAGGAGTTCGTCAATGCCAATTGCCCCAATGCCCGCGAGCAGGGACGCCTGGCCGGGCGAGCCATGGCCGGGGAGCCGACCTCCTACGCGGGCTCCATCAGCATGACCTCCATTCCGCTCTATGGTTGGCCGGTCGTCTCCCTGGGTTTGATCGAATCTGACGGTGCGAAGGATAGCTACCAGTACCGGGTGCGGAGCAAGCCCGAGCGTCACATCTATCGGAAGCTGGTATTCAAGGACGACCGGCTGGTGGGTGCCATCATGATTGGCGACATCAGCAATATCGGCTTTGTCTGCGACTTGATCAAGAAACAGACACCGGTAGGGATCGTTGAGGACGCCATATTGGGGCATAAGGCGCAGTTCTACTATTTCCGACGCGCCCTGCATCAGGAGGCGTTGGAGGGGGTTGACCGGCCATGGCCGGAATCGCTGGGTTCAACACAGCGCTACGAAAAGCGCTTCGACGAAGAGAAGTGGAAGGAGAGGGAGCGGGGGGAGAGGAAGTGGTGATAAAGAAGGGAGAAAAATGAGACCCGAGACTGTAGATACTGCCCGTCCCTTCACCACCCTGGCCCTGGTGGACCTGACCACCGGGCGGGTGGAGGTCACAGAGACGCCGCTGGAGCTGGTGCGCGCCTTCCTCGGTGGGCGGGGGCTGAATATGTACTATCTCCACAAGTACCTCAAGCCGGGGATTGACCCCTTCGACCCGGCCAACCCGCTCATCATCGGCACCGGCCTCCTTACCGGTACGGGAGCGCCCAACAGCGGACGACATAGTGTGACCACCAAATCGCCTGAATCGGGCATTCTGGGTGACTCCAACATCGGTGGTTTCTTCGGGCCGGAGATGCGCTACGCCGGAGTTGACCGGCTGATCATCACCGGGCGGGCGGAGCAACCCGTCTACCTTTATCTGGAAGGTGGGCGCATCGAGATACGGGATGCCAGCCCCTACTGGGGCCTCAACTGCAACGAGACTCAGGTTCGCCTGAAGGAGGACCTGGGCCACGACGTAGAGGTCGAATGTATTGGCCCAGCCGGGGAGAACCTGGTGCGCTTCGCCGCCACCCGCTATGGGGTTAAGAATGCCGCTGGCCGATGCGGCACCGGAGCGGTGTGGGGCTCCAAAAATCTGAAAGCTATCGTGGCACGGGGAACGGGAAGTATCCCCATCGCCCAGCCGGATGCATTCATGGCTAGGTCGGTTGAGCTGCGCCACTACCTCCAGGAATCCAAGGTGATCCATGTCCTGGGCCGGGTGGGGACGCCCCTCCTCTACGACGTGAGTAACTACCTGGGCTGCATCCGTACCCACAACAGCCAGCAGACTGTCTTCTTCGATACCCTTAACGCCGAGGAAATCCATAAGTACGTGGACAAGATGCTGGGCTGTGCCTTCTGCGTGGTGCATTGCCGTCACCGCAACAAGCTGGGGGGTGAAGGGCCAGAGTACACCTCCGAGGTGCTGGTGGGAGCCAATGTGGGTGTGGCCGAGACCCACGAGGTCATCGAACTGCAGAACATCGTCAACGACCTGGGGCTGGATGTCTCCTCCACCGGCACCTACATCGCCTGGGCCATCGAGCTTTACCAACGGGGCTACCTGGACGAGGAGACAGCCGGCGGACCTCTGCGCTTCGGCGACTACGAGCGGATCAAGGGCCTCATCTATGACATCGCCGCCCGTCGGGGTCTGGGGGACCTGCTGGCCGAGGGGAGCCGGCTGGTGGAACGGTTCGGCCCGGAGACGGCTGACTTCCTCATCGCCGTCAAAGGTTTGGCCCAATCGGACCCCCACGATGTGCGCTACCTGAAAGGGTTCGCCCTGGGCATCGCCACCGCCTCTCGCGGGGCCGATCATCTGCGCAGCCGCCCCACTCTGGAGATATTTGACCTGCCAACCGAGTTCACCCGTCAACTTTATGGCGCAGCGGTGGATCCCAACCCTACCTCCTATCGCACCAAGGGAGTGGTCGTTACCTTCAGCGAGGACATCTACGCTGTGGTGGACTCGGTGGGCATCTGCAAGTTCATCTGTCACGGCTTCAACAGCCCGCGCAACTTGAAGTACGAACATTTTCGAGATCTGATTGAGTTGGCTACCGGTTTGAGGTTCAGCGTGGAAGAGTTGCGCGAGGTGGGAAGGCGAATCATAGACCTGGAGCGGGTTATCAACATGCGGGAGGGGATTAGGCGCAAAGATGACACCCTTCCGGCCCGCTACTTCGACGAGCCCATGCCCAGCGCCGTGGCCAAGGGACACCAGGTGGACCGCGAGGGGTTCGAGCGGATGCTGGATGAGTACTACCAGTTGCGGGGCTGGGACGAGAAGGGGGTACCGCCGCAGGAGCGGGTGGCAGAGTTTGACGCACTAGCAGGTAAGCAGGGAGCAGGGAGTGGGGGGTAGGGAGTAGGGGGCAAGGAGCAAAGAGCAGGGGGCAGGGAGGCAGGGGGGATAATACTTGACTACCTGTGTATTTCAAAGGTACTCCAAAGGAGTTTCCATGACAAGCAGACGAGTTTACGCTAACCCTGACCTGTGCACTGGCTGTCGTATGTGTGCCGTGGCCTGTTCCATCGTAAAACTGGGGATGGCCAACCCGCGCAAGGGTGCTATCATCATCCGGCAGAACCTGTTTGAGCGCTACGAGTTCCAGACCCTGTGCCGCCACTGTGATCCAGCACCCTGCGTTGATGCTTGCATGACCGGCTGCCTGGAGAAGGACGCTGTCAGCGGGGTGGTGACCCTCGATACTCCTCGCTGTGTCGGTTGCTGGATGTGTGTCATGGTTTGCCCTTACGATGCCATCCAGCGTGATGTGGAGTGTCAGGTGGCCATCAAGTGCGATCTCTGTCCCGAGCGGGAGGCCCCGGCCTGTGTGGCCGCCTGTGCTACCAATGCCTTGATGTGTGTGGAGAGGTGACCATTGTGAAACTGGCGATCACTGGCAAGGGGGGTGTGGGCAAGACCACCCTGGCCAGCCTGCTGGCCGGGGTGTACGCGGCCGACGGTCACCAGGTCCTGGCTATTGATGCCGATCCGGACGCCAATTTGGCTGCTGCTCTCGGCTTTCCAGCCGATGTTGTGACCGACATCGTCCCCATTGCCGATATGAAGGAGTTGGTCGAGGAACGTACCGGCATGAAACCGGGCACCATCGGGGGGTTCTTCAAGCTGAACCCACGTGTGGATGATATCCCCGACCGCTTCTGTGCTACCAGAGATGGGATCAAGCTTTTGGTGCTGGGGTCGGTTCAACATGGGGGCGCGGGCTGTATCTGCCCTGAGAGTGTCCTTCTAAAGAGCCTGGTGCGCCACCTTCTGCTGGGAAGGAAAGAGGTGGTGATTCTGGATATGGAGGCCGGGCTGGAGCACCTGGGGCGGGGCACTGCCTCCGGAGTGGATGCCTTCATCGTGGTGGTTGAGCCAGGGCTGCGCAGCTTGCAGACGGCGGTGGCCATCAAGAAGCTGGCTGGCGAGATCGGTATCCAGCACTGCTACGCGGTCGGCTGCAAAGTGACCGGTGACGATGATCGCCGCTTCATCGTTGAGAACTTGCCCGGATTCACCGTCCTGGGGTACCTGTCATACAACCCTCAAATCATGGAGGCCGATCGGCGGGGGAGCGGCGTCTTAGAGGCGGCTCCTCAGTCGGTGGATGAGGCCAGAGCGGTGAAAGACAAGCTGGTTCACCTGACGGCTTGACCCTCCTTTTTGACCGATCCTGGACCAGTTTTTGACCAAATTTTGACTTTTTTGTGATATTATTCTATAATATGATGAATTCAAAACGGTCATTTCAAAAGTGACATATTCTGAGTGCTTCAGGAGTTGAGCATTAACGATTTGAGTCTGGCTAAATAGGTTGGGGAGTGGAGCC
>JBHIDP010000119.1:0-8148 GCA_046760185.1 Anaerolineae bacterium | reverse complement strand
CGCCGACGATGGGGTTAGACTGTGGGTGGACAACTCCCTCATTATTGACCAGTGGCACGACCAGGCTCCCATCATCCACGCTGCCACCGTCTCCCTCGCTACCGGCAACCATCACCTCAAGCTGGAATACTACGAGAACATGGTTGGTGCCACGATCAGCCTGTGGTGGACCTCCGTCCCCTCCGCCTCCTTCAAGGGCACCTACTACAACTCGGCGCCTCCTCTCGCTCCCCCCGACCTGACCCGCACCGATGCCAACGTTAACTTCACCTGGGGCAGCGGCTCGCCCGATCCGACCATCAACTCTGATCAATTCTCCGCCATCTGGGTCAGGGAGGAGACTCTCTCGGCCGGAACCTACCGCTTCACCGTCACCGTTGATGATGGGGTACGCTTGTGGGTGGACAACAACCTGATCATCAACCAGTGGAAGAATCAGCCACCGACCACCTACAGTGCCGATGTGGCCCTGGGAGCCGGTTCTCACTACATCACCATGGCCTACTACGAAAGCCTGGGTGGGGCCACCGCTCAGCTCTCATGGTCACTGCTCCCCTGACCACACCCCTCCCTCAAACCAACACATTGGCATCCCCACGCCAGTCTCTCCAGGGCAGAGATAAGCCCTCCCTCTCATCTCCCCCTTTTTGACAATCCCCTCATACTGGAAGATAATGTAGACTGTGATTGCTCCATACCACGACTTCCAAGGAGCGATGAACTTTGGGCAAAACCGATCTACACATCCATAGTGGCGTAGGTGACGGCATGGACAGTATCTCCGACATCTTCCACCACGTCGAGCATCATACCGACCTGGATCTGATAGCCATCACCGATCACGACAGTATCGAAGGCGCATTTCAAGCCAGGGACCTGGCCGCTCGGGGGAGCTACCGATTCGAGGTAATTGTGGGCATGGAGATCACCACCCTGGAGGGGCACCTGCTGGCATACGATCTGCAGGAACCGATCCGCATGCTGCTCCCCCTGAGCAAAACCATTCGCCTCATCCACCGTCAGGGTGGATTCTGTATCGTCCCCCATCCCACCAGTTGGCTCACCCGCAGTATCGGTCGCAACGGACTGCGACGGATTGCAAACAACGCAGAGCCAGAGGTAGCTTTTGACGGGATCGAAGTCTTTAACCCTAGCTTCGCCGGAAAGATTATCTACGAAAAGGCTCTGGCCATGAATGAACAGTGGCTGCATCTGCCCCAGTGTGGGGGCAGCGACTCCCACACCAAGGAGTATATTGGCAGCGCCTACACCCTGTTCCAGGGACATACGGCTGACGACTTTCGCCGTTCCCTGAGAAAAGGGACCACCAGGGCCGGAGGGACTTTCTGGACTTTTGAAGACCATCGCCGACTGGCCAGGATCGCCGTCCCTCAGGTCTTCAAGAGTTGGGTCATCCTTCCCACTCGCCACGTCCGGCGAACTGTTGACTCTCTCCTTGGAGGAAGCGGCCGATGAAGATCGCTCAGGTATCTCCCTATGACTTCACCATCGCTGGTGGAGTACAGACTCACATTTCCAACCTGGACATCCATTTTCAGCGCCTGGGACACGAGGTGCGTATCATCGCTCCCTGCTCCGCTGATGACCAGGAACTGGATGAGCACATCATCAATGTCAGCGGTACGGTCTGGTCTGCACCTTTCAGTGGCTCGAGGGCGCGGGTAACCCCTTCACCGCGCACCTACCGGCGGGTCAAGCACATCCTGGCCAGGGAGCGTTTCGACATTGTGCACCTGCATGAGCCTATGACACCCCTCTTGCCGCTGGCGGTACTGCGCCATTCAAAGACGGTCAACGTGGGGACCTTTCACGCTTACAGGGAATCCCATGCCATTTACAAGTACTTCAACCGAGCTTTCAAATTCTTCATGAATAAATTGGACGGTAGGATCGCTGTGTCAAGGGCAGCCCGCGATACAGTCGGTCGCTACTTCCCGGATGATTATGTGATCATCCCCAATGGCATCGAGGTTGAGCGTTTTGGCGGTCAGGACGTTCTCCCCCTTCCGCGGTTCCAGGATAGCAAGCTTAACATCCTTTTCGTCGGTCGTCTGGAGAAGCGCAAAGGGTTCAGGTATCTGATGCAGGCCTTCCCCTACGTACAGGCCGAACTTCCCAACACGCGGCTGATCGTGGTCGGCGACTACGACAAGGATGATAAGAAATCTTACGTACGTTACGCCCGCCAGCATCGCCTGCGAAACGTAAGGTTCGTCGGTTACGTGCAGCCGGAAATGCTGCCTCGCTATTATCGCAGTTGCCACCTCTTCTGCGCCCCTTCCACCGGATTCGAGAGCTTCGGCATCGTGCTGCTGGAGGCTATGGCCGCTGGTGCGCCCATTGTGGCCTCGGACATCGCCGGCTACCGCGAGGTACTTGAGCATAGGAAGGAAGGGTTGTTGGTGGAGCCTGAAAATGAGAGGGCCTTAGCGGAGGCGATAATCTATCTCTTGAAGAATCCGGATCTGGGCCGGACTATGGGGGAACAGGGGAAGGTGAAGGCCGCCTGCTACGCCTGGGACAAGATCGCCCAGCGCATACTGGACTACTACGAGGAACTGTTGGCTGTTAAGTTTCCTACCAGAGCGGCTTCGAGGGTGACCGTGAGTGGAAAGGGGCGTGGCTCAAATGATCAGTGAGTGGGTGAGGGAACAAACGAGGGATTTGGTGGTCCCCATTGCCCGTCTGATAAGCAGGATCGGCGTATCGCCTAATACCCTAACGGTAGTTGGTTTGTTGGGTATGGTGGGAGTAGGCGCTGTCCTGGCAGCGGGGCAAAGCCGACTAGGGGCTGCGCTTCTATTGCTGGTGGCCGCTTTGGATTTTCTGGACGGAGCTCTGGCCCGCTTGCGGGGGCGAGCAACCCCTTTCGGCGCCTTCCTGGACTCCTCCCTGGACCGCTTTGCCGAAGTGGCCATCTTCTTCGGCCTCCTCTATTACTACATCAGGCAGGGGGCCAGCACAGAAGTCCTTTTGGTATACCTGACCATCACCGGCTCATTGCTGGTCAGTTACGCCCGGGCACGGGCCAGCGCGGCTGGTGTAGAATGTAAAGTGGGGCTCATGGCCCGTCCAGAGAGAATTGTCTTGTTGGCCCTGGGCCTGTTTCTGGACCAGATGTATCTGACCCTGTGGGTCCTGACCGTACTGACTAATCTGACGGCCATTCACAGAGTGATCTACGTTTGGCGGGTAATGAAGGGGTAAGGATTTTCGATTTGCGATTTTGGATTTCGGGATTTGGGACATGGCAATGGGTAATCGAAAATCGGAAATCAGCAATCGAAAATCTATACACTGCTTTGACCTGCCGATGTATTTGTGGTAAAATTCCATTGGAGGTGAACCTGTGGCTATCATTCAGAAGCCCATCCGCTTGGTCGGCTCGAAAGGGAGCCAGGAGGAAGTGGCCATCTTCGACAGCGGCTCCACCTACTCCTGCATCCAGCCCGAGCTAGCCGAGAAACTGGCGCATGTAGAACCCCTTCCCGAGCCGATGGATTTCGGCACGGCGAAGGAAGGCGAGACGTTAAGCGCTACGGAGAGGGTCACCCTCAACTTCTACCTGGACGGCTACCGTTTCTCCGACGAGTTCATGCTCATCCCCGGCCTCTCCGAAGCGGTGATCATCGGCGCTAAGACTCTCCAGGGCTGGCGCATGAAGTTGGACTTCGAGGCCGACGCGGTGATCATAGACCCCCGGGTCACTCATCTCCGATTGCTGTGATCTCCTATCCCCGGCGCTCGTGCCAGTGATCGTGAAGCCTCCATTCGCCGAATGGAGGCTTCACTCGTTACGCTTATCCAGTTCGATTGGGCCTCAAGAACTTCAGGCGGCCTACCTTCCGGATAGAGCAGTGGTTCCTTTAGTCGTACCTTCTCTGGCGCAACCGTCCGGCCTTTTCCCGGAGGGCGCGGAAGTATTCCGTCTCGGTTATCTCGGCCACCTGTTTAGCCTTCTTTGCTTCGTCAATCTCGATGCGAAGCTGCTTGACCTGTTGCCGCAATCTCTCTTCACGGAGGATCACTTCCCGTGCCATCCGGCCGAATACCTGACTCAAGCGGCTGATCTCGTCCTGGCCTTCCCGCGCTTCGAGTTCTGCCGCCTGGGCGCTTGTTAGTTTACCAGCTTTCATTGCTTTCGCCGCCCCGGTCAGGCGCAGCAGGGGGCGCGACATGCTCTGTGCCAGCAACCCGGCATTGGCTATGGTGAATATCAGCGTAAGCGCGATGGTGAAGCCCAGCTTGATCGTCAATTCAGTTGAGTTGGTCGTTATCCCGGTGGTTTGCTGAGTCAGGAAGAGGCCAAGCAAAGCCACTGGCAAGGCCGCTGAGACCAGGATGGTGAGCAACAGCCGTTGCATCAAGCCCGAGCGAATCCAGGCTGTGGAACTCAGGTCGAAGCGTTCGTAGTTGAACAACAGAATGGGCACGAGGATGACCGCGTTGAGCAGATTGACCCGGACAACTGGGATGAAGTACTGGGACAGTACGAAGTTGAACTCCAGGTTATCGAGGGGAATGTCTGTGAAGGAAGCAAAGCCCATGCCGACGACGATACCGAGCACAGTGAAGGCAAGCGCACGGAGGTGATCGGTGAAGGTAATGTAGCGGCGGTTGAGCAGGGCCAGCAGGCCCGGGATCAGCCCCATCAGCCCGCTGCCCACCTGCCAATTCAACAGGTAGCCTTGCACCAAGTCAAGCAGCAGGTTGCCGGTGGCTGGATCGGGCGGATAGGCGAGCCAGCCCGTCCACAGATCACCCAGAAAGTTACCCACCGTCCCGGTGACAAAGCCAACGAACGGGCCGAATACGAATCCGAAAAAGATCGGCACCGCCACGCCAGGCCGGATGTCAACGCCTTCAGCAGCAGCCAATGGAAAGATATTGGTTAGCCACGATATGCCGCCGTACAGTAGCACGCCAGCGAACATGGCGAGCATCTCGCGCCGCCCAGGCGCCAGAGTTGTGCGTTTGCTCATGATCCTGCCTCCTCTATACGTCGTATAGAACTGCGTAGAGCTACAAGTCCAAATCCGCCAAGACGCTCACACGTTTCCGCCGTTTCAATCGCCAGTTGAGCATACTTGCGTCATAGTGAGCACGGAAGCGGGTGATGGCCCACAGCCCGATCCCGGTGCACGCGCAGGCCAGACCGAAATAGAGCGCGCGACCTACTCTTGGAGTGAGCAGATTTTGCCTGACGGCGAACAGCGTTGCCCCAACCAGCCCGCAACTGAGGATCGAGCCAAGTGGATAGAGGTAACCGTCGAGAAACGCACTGACGCGCCCTCGACGTTCGTCGGGCACCAATCCCAGGAAGGCTCTGCGTGATGGCTCGTCTATGCCTTCCAGGGTGATCCGCGCCAGATATTCCCCCACGACGGCTCCAGCCAGGATGGGCCAAAAGAATGCCAGCAGCAATCCGGCCAGCAGGGCGGTTGGCATGAAGGCAAAGATGGACTTGAATCCCAAGCGCTTCAGCAGCCAACCGGCGGCTACTCCCTGCACCAGCAGCATCAGCACTATTCGGGCCGCTCTGAGCGTGGCATAAAAAACTTCCAGCCTGGCCGTCTGCGAGTAGACCTGCGAGGCACTGGCAATCAACTGATATTCGATCACGTTGAACCCCACCCCCAGCAGAATCATGGAAAGAGTCAGATAGCGATAGGCCGGCACGTCGCGGATGAAGGCCGCCCCCTCGCGCAGCGTATCCAACACCTTTTCCTCTCGTCGCGATTGACGAGCGACGATCTTGGTTCGGCGCAGAGCCCGAACGAGGATGATCGCCATCAACAGCATCAGCCCGGCGTTGGACACCAACAATCCAACACTACCCCGGGAGCCTGGGGCCAGCCATCGAGCGACGCCGGCCGTCAGCCCATTGCCGAACATCCCACCGGCAAACGCCGCAATTCCCAGGAGTGGAAACAGCCGTTTGGCTTCAGCGATCGAAAACACATCGTTCGCCAACGCCCAGATCAGCATGGGCAACAACAACCACTGTTGATCGTTGATTACCGTCAGCAAGGGATAGGAAACCCAATCCGGCGCACCGAGCAGAAAGAGCAAGTAGAGAGCCACGTAGACCAGGCTAAGACCCACGAACAGGCGGATCGCCAGCCGCTCGCGCTTCGTCCGATCAACGACCAGCGAGTATGCGCCCGAGGTAAGGATCACGATCAGCATATCGGCTGCCCACACCCAGAGGATCTGCTCTGCCCCCATGCGACTGACGAAGCCGCTGGTCGCAATGACTTCGTTGGATTCCAGGACGAGGGAATTGGAAAAGAGCAGCAGGGCCAGCATGACGAACCGGGCACGCTCGCTGGGGAGAACACGGGACATTGTCGTCACGGTCTACTCCTTGTCGGCTGACAAATCGAAATCCCGTTGGCGATGGCAATGGGGCCCTGAATAGAGGTGTGAGGGATAGCGCGAAGATACCTGCTTACGCCCTGATTTGCGAGGCAATCTCCCGGAAGCACTCGGAAACAGTGTCGTCGGGATACCGCACGACAAAGATGTCCGCGCTCGCCAGAATCATCATCTTGTCCGAATAGGGCAGCACGGCGGCTACTTTGCAGTCGTAGGTCTGCTCCACCCCTGCTTTGACTTCGGCAGAGTTGAAGACCGCAGGCACCTTGTTGACGATCAGTATCATGCGAGGCACATCGAGTTTGCGAGCCACGTCCACCGTGACGCCTGTGCCCTGATAGTCCTGCTGGTCGGGGCGCATGATGATCCCCAGCACGTCAGAGATGGCGATCGAGAGCAGCGTTTCCTCGTTCAGGCCAGGATGGGTGTCAATCATCAGCACATCCAAACCCAGCTTCTCGATCAGGGCGTGAAAGCCGTCGTTGAGCAAGCCCACGTCATAGCCCTCGCGCAGTACCCGGGCGATCTCGCCAGCTTTGATGCTGGAAGGAATTAGAAAGATCTGCCCCTCGACGCCCTCACCCAGATGGGACGTCACGTCGCAGGCGGCCTGCTCGATGTCACACCTGCCCCACAGATAATCATTGAGCGAGTGGGAAATGTCGTCCTCACTCACGCCGAACAGGACGTGGATGCCTGGCGATTGGATGTCGGTGTCAACCACGCCAACACGTAGTCCCTCCTCCATGGCCAGCAGAGTGGATAGGTTGGCGGTGATATTGGATTTGCCTGTCCCACCGCGGAAAGAGTGAATCGAAACGATTTGCGACATGGTTTCCCTCCATATTCAGGATTATTTTGTCTCGGTTACCTCTGGTCTCGGCCACGTGCAAAGGCCAGCAGACCAACCATCAGCACATGGGCTGACCTGTTCGCAGTTTACTCCATCTTGTCGCCCAAAGCCTCCCAGATATTCAACGGCACCTCACGCCTGCGCTTACGGGCGAGGAAGGTCTTGTAGCGTTGCTCTCCCTTCACCTCGAAGGCTCTCAGGTATCCTTTTTCCACCAAGGTATCCAGCAGTCCCCTCACTTCAGAGGGTCTCAGGTCCAATTCGAGCACGATCTCCGCCAGGCTCATTTCCCTCCGACGCAGGATCATGTTGATGATGCGACGCAATTCGGGGGAGAGGTCCAGCAGATCAGCCGGGGTGATGCCTTCCACGCGTTGGCGAGTTTCAATCTCTGCTTGCAATCTGTCAAATAGACTAGCCATTGGTTACTCCTTTCCCAGTATCTCCAACACGCGCTCTGTTAATAGATTTCTGGCATCTCGATAGGCTCCGGTTGCGGCTTGCAAACACCGCAGAAGAGCGCATCGGCCACCACCACTGCCTTGGGAGTCTGATGCTCCCCGACGTAGACAGTGAGTATGAACGGCATCTTGGATATATGCTCTTGGCAAACAGCACGTCCGCAGAAGCGACAGACGCCCTGAGCTGGCTCGTCACATTTCCAGCATTTCATGATTCATTCTCCTTTTGATCTTGGCAGCGTGCTCTCGCAAGCCCCGGAAGTATTCGGTCTCGGTGATCTCCGCCGCCTGCTTGGCCTTCTTCACCTCGTCAATCTCGATGCGCAGTTGTTGGATTTGCTCTTTCAACTTTTGCTCACGAATGTAGGCCTCAAATGCGGCAACGGCCAGCGAGTGTGCGCCCGAACATCCAGAGTTAAGGCTTAGATGCCAGCA
>JBHIDP010000118.1:0-8157 GCA_046760185.1 Anaerolineae bacterium | reverse complement strand
GCTCAGTACAAGTGGCCCGAAGGGCGGGAAGTTATTATTGCACGAGTACTGAGCAGGCTGCACAGCAAGTGAGGGTTTGATGGTAGATAGAGAATATCCACTGGTAGAGGAACTTGACGAGCGCGTGGTCCATATCGCTCGTACGGCCAAGGTGGTGAAGGGTGGCCGGCGTTTCGGCTTTCGCGTTGTGGTGGTGGTAGGTGACGGGCACGGGAGCGTGGGTGTTGGCGTTGGCAAAGCCCGCGAGGTGCCCGAGGCCATCCGCAAAGGTGTTGAAAAGGCCAAAAAGGACATGTACAAAGTACCTATCGTAGGTACGACCATCCCTCACGAAACTCTGGCCACTTTCAGTGCGGCCAAGGTGCTCTTGAAGCCAGCCTCCCCTGGCACGGGAGTTGTCGCTGGCGGTGGCGTGCGCGCTGTTGTGGAGGCAGCAGGGATCAGAGATATCCTGACCAAGTCTCTGGGTAGCGCCAATATCCTGAACGTGACCAGGGCCACCATGAAAGGATTGCGTCAACTAAAGGATATTGACGAAGAGGCCCGCCGGCGTGGCAAGGACCCGAAAGAGGCTAGTCCGTTCTGGAGTAGAATCGGTGGCTAGGAAGAAGAAGAGAGCGCAGATTCGTATCACCTGGGTGAAGAGCGATATCGGCTATTCCCAGCGGCAGAAGGATACTATCAGAGCCTTAGGCCTCAGGCGTTTGGGGCAGAGTGTCGAACATAAGGACAATCCGGTCATCAGAGGGATGATTCGGAAAGTCAGCCATTTGGTTGATGTTGAAGAGGTAGTTTGAGGTTTTGGGATGCAGTTACACGAGCTACGGCCTCCAAAAGGAGCTAAGAAGAAGAGAAAACGGGTAGGGCGCGGTCATGCCGCTGGTCAGGGTAAGACCGCTGGCCGCGGTACCAAAGGACAGAAGGCCCGCTCCGGTGGGGCGAAGGGTCCCTATTTCGAGGGAGGGCAGTTGCCGCTAGTGCGCCGTCTGCCCCGCAAGAGAGGCTTCACCAACATCTTCAGGATCGAGTACTGGCCGGTCAACATTGATCGTCTGGAAAAGCGCTTCAAGGCCGGAGATGAAGTTACACCTGACTCCCTGGCCAGCGTGGGGATCATCAAATCAACAAAGAAGCCGGTCAAGGTATTGGGACGTGGTGAGCTGAGCAAAGCCCTCACCGTCAAAGCTCATGCCTTCTCGGCCAGTGCCAGAGAGAAGATCCAGGCCGCTGGCGGCACGGTGGAGGAGATTCCGCTAGAGAGGAGATGAGAAAATGCAACTTCTGCAGGCTATGGTCAATGCCTTTAAGTTGCCTGATCTGCGGCGCAAAATTGTCTTCACTCTGCTTATTCTGGTGGTCTTTCGCCTGGCTGCACATGTACCTGTGCCCGGCGTTGACCTCGTGGCCTTGCGCCGCCTTTTCGAGACCAACCAGTTGTTGGGCATGTTGGACCTACTGTCGGGGGGCGCCATGTCCAATTTCTCTGTGGTGGCCATGGGGGTCTATCCATACATCACCGCCTCCATCATCATGCAGTTGCTCCAGCCGCTGATACCGCAGTTGGAGGAACTGGCCAAGGAGGGAGAGGCAGGACGCGCTAAGCTCAACCAATATACCCGTTTCCTGACCATCCCTTTGGCTGCTCTGCAGGCTTTTGGCCAGTCGGTCATCCTACAACAGCAAGGCATTATGGCCAGTTTCGGTCTGTCTGGTGCTACTTTCCTGCCCACCCTGGCCACCATCGCTACTTTGACTGCGGGTACCATGTTTGCTATCTGGTTAGGTGAGTTGATCACAGAACAAGGTATCGGCAACGGTGTCTCCATCATTATCTTTGGCGGCATCGTGGCTCGTATCCCCCAACGGCTGGCCCAAATGCTTGTTGGGAACCTTAAGGGATTGTTGGTATTTTTGACTATCGGCTTGATCACTGTAGCGGCCATTGTGCTCATTCAAGAGGGACAGCGTCGCATTCCGGTCCGATACGGGAAGCGGGTACGTGGTACCAGAATCTACGGTGGACAGAGCACCCACATTCCATTGCGGGTCAATTCGGCCGGGATGATCCCTCTCATATTCGCCCAGTCTATCCTGATTTTCCCTGGGGTGATAGCTCAGTATTTCTTAGGGGCTGGGAACCCGCTGGTGGCCAGTTTTGCCAATGGGGTCTACAATACTTTCAACTCGTCGGGTAATTTCTACTGGATTATGTATTTCTTCATGGTGATCGGCTTCACTTACTTCTACACCGACGTTATCTTTCGCCAGCAGAATCTGCCCGAGAGTCTGCAACGCCAGGGGGGGTTCATTCCTGGTATACGACCTGGCTTGCGCACGGCTAACTATCTCAACGGGGTCCTGCGGCGCATCACATTGGTAGGTGCTGTTTTCCTGGGACTGGTAGCCATCCTGCCCTGGGTGGTGCGCGACCTGGCTGAGACGGGCACTATGCTGATAACCAGTACCGGTCTACTGATCGTGGTCGGTGTGGTCCTGGATACCATGAAGCAGCTTGAGGCCCAGCTTCTGATGCGGCACTACGAGGGCTTCATAAGGTAGCCGCTGGACAGGTAAGGGCTCCCTCATCATCGTTTCGTCACGAACGGAGGCAGATTGAACATCCTTCTTCTGGGGGCACCGGGGGCAGGTAAGGGGACCCAGGCTGAGTTGTTGGAAGCGGAGCTTGGCATCCCGCATGTGGCCAGCGGTGACCTTTTCCGCGACAACCTGAGGGAGGGGACCGAGCTGGGATTGTTGGCAAAATCGTATATGGATCGCGGGGAGCTGGTGCCCGACGAAGTCACCGTGGCCATGGTAAAGGAGCGCCTGGCTCAACCCGATTGTCAGACTGGGGTCATCCTTGATGGTTTCCCGCGTAACATCTACCAGGCTGAGGCTCTGGATGACATTCTGGCTGACAAGGGGCGGGCTTTGGATGCCGCTTTGTATGTGAAGGTTTCCCGCGAGACGTTGGTGGCACGCCTTTCCGGTCGTTGGATCTGCCGTGAATGTCAGACGGTCTACCACACCCTCTTCAATCCACCTCGCCAGCCCAGGGTATGCGATCAGTGTGGAGGAGAGCTTTACCAGCGCCCGGACGACCGGCCGGAGACGGCGGCAAGGCGTTTGGAAGTCTATTTCGAACAGACTATGCCTCTCATCGAACATTACCGCCGTAAGGGGGTATTGATAGAGGTTGATGGCGAGAAGGACATTGAGGGGGTGAAGGCTGCCATCTTGCAGGGGATAGGGTTGGGGAGTGAATGATAATCCTGAAGCGTCCCCACGAGCTGGCTAAGATGCGGCAGGCAGGCCGTATTGTGGCTTTGACCCTGCAGGCCCTTGAGGAGAAAATAAAGCCGGGTCTTGCTACCATAGAGTTGGACACTCTGGCTTATGAGATGATCACCAAGCAAGGGGCCATTCCTTCTTTCAAGGGCTACAGAGGTTTTCCAGCCTCTGTTTGCGTTTCCATCAACGAAGAGATAGTACATGGCATCCCGGGCAAGCGTGTTCTGTGCGAAGGGGACATCATTAGCCTGGACCTGGGAGCCATCTACGAGAACTACCAGGGGGATGCAGCCATCACGGTTGGCGTTGGCCAGATTGATCCCTATGCCCAGCACTTGTTGGAAGTGGCTGCTGGGGCGTTGGATGCGGGTATTGTTCAGGCAGTTGTTGGTCAGCGGGTGGGGGACATATCGTGGGCCATTCAGCATCACGCTGAATCCAACGGCTTTTCGGTGGTGCGGGAGTACGTGGGGCATGGTATCGGGCGGGAAATGCACGAGGAGCCCCAGGTGCCGAACTTTGGCCAGCCGGGACGGGGTGATCTCCTCAAGCCAGGCATGACTTTGGCTCTGGAGCCAATGGTTAACGCTGGCGGCTGGAAGACCAAAACGCGAGATGATCGCTGGACAGTGGTCACTGCCGATGGCAGTCTGTCAGCTCACTTCGAACATACCATAGCTGTGACCGACGGCGCGGCTGAGATCCTGACGCTGCCCTGATGGTTTGAAGATAGGATGAGGTAGAACAGTTAGATGAAAGTCAGACCTTCGGTAAAGAGACGTTGCGAGAAGTGTAAGATAGTGAAACGGCGAGGGGTTGTGCGCGTTATTTGCTCTAATCCCAAGCATAAACAACGGCAAGGATGAGCCCTTCCCTTCGACCCTTCGGCAAAGCTCAGGGCAGGCTGCGCTCAGGACAAGCGGCTATGCTCAGGACAGGGGACAAGGGCTCAGGGGCCTGCTATTCCCTTGAGCTGTCTCCACAGGGGAGCCGGTTCCCTGATGACTGACCACTGATGACTGATCACTGGATTGTGAAGGAGGGAGATTATGGCCAGAATCTCTGGAGTTGATCTGCCCAGGGACAAGCGCGTGGAGATAGGATTGACTTACATCTACGGCATTGGCCGACCTACAAGTAGCAAGATCCTGGGTGAAGCGGGGGTCAATCCGGACACACGGGTGAAGGACCTGGCCGAGGACGAGATTACTCGCATCAGAGCTATCATTGACAGGGAATACAAAATAGAGGGCGATTTGCGCCGCGAAGTGAGTCAAAACATCAAGCGGCTGCAGGAGATTGGCTGCTACCGTGGTATTCGACACCGCCTCAACCTGCCCGTGCACGGTCAACGCACCCGGACCAACGCCCGCACCAAGCGCGGACCACGGAAGACGGTGGCTGGTCGTCGTCGCGCTCGAGCCAAGAAGTAATATTTGACCCTTCCAAAAGGGTTGTCATCGCTGAGGAGGTGGTATGGCCCAAAAGAAAGGGAGACCGAGACGGGGAGCGCGTCGGGAGAAGAAGAATGTTCCGCACGGACAAGCTCATATCAAGGCTACATTCAGCAACACTATCATAACTATGACCGACCCCCAGGGGAATGTGCTCAACTGGGGCAGCGCGGGAACGGTGGGTTTTAAGGGGTCACGGAAGAGTACTCCCTACGCTGCGCAGTTAGCTGCTCGATCCACGGCCAAAGTTGCTATGGGCAACTTCGGCCTGAGGGAGATTGATGTCTTTGTCAAGGGGCCTGGCCCCGGACGTGAGGCAGCTATCCGTTCCCTTCAAGCAGCCGGTTTGAAAGTGAAGTCTATCACCGACGTGACCCCCATTCCTCACAATGGCTGCCGTCCCCCCAAGAAGCGCCGGGTGTAGTGGTCTGAAAAGAGGGTGGATTCAAGCTCAGCTTTGGTGATGACGGAGGATTGGTTCAGGAGGTTCTATGGCAAGATATACTGGCCCCGTCTGTAAACTCTGTCGCAGGGAAGGACAGAAGCTGTTTCTCAAGGGAGAACGCTGTCTAACGGCCAAGTGTGCCGTTGAGAAACGTGCCTATGCACCGGGCATGCATGGTCGGCGACGCCAGTTTCGACGTCGAAGCAGCGATTTTGTGTTGCAGCTCCGTGAGAAACAGAAGGCCCGTCGTATCTATGGGGTGCTAGAGAAGCAGTTCCGACGTTACTTCCGGGAGGCCGAGAAGCGCAGGGGGATCACCGGTGCCACGCTGCTTCAGATGTTGGAACGGCGGCTGGACAACGTTGTTTATCGGCTCGGCTTTGCCGATTCCCGACCCCAGGCACGTCAGTTGGTCCGGCACGGTCATTTTGATGTCAACGGACGCAAGACCAATATCCCATCCTACCTGGTGAAGGCAGGGGATGAGATAATGGTCCGGGAGAGAAGCCGCACGTCTACCTATTTCAAGGACATGTTGCAAGAGCTAGAAGGCAAGAGTGTGCCTGAGTGGTTGAGTAGGGATAGCAGTTCCCTTTCAGGACGAGTTTTGAGACTTCCTGAGAGGGATGAGATAGAGCTGTCTTTGAATGAGCAGTTGATTGTCGAGTATTACTCACGTTAGAGCACGAGACTAGATCACTCCCTTGCTGGATTTTTGACAAGCTGTCCTGGAGATCAGGTGGCTTTGTCAAACTCAGTTCCCATAGGGGGTCGAGGAGGATAATTCCCTTGTTGGAGCCCGTTCTTCCCAAGATAGAGATTGATGCTATTTCCCAGCAGTATGGGAGATTCATTATCAGCCCACTGGAAGCGGGGTATGGCACAACGTTGGGCAATGCCCTGCGACGCGTTTTACTCTCCTCCCTGCCTGGGGCGGCGGTCACCTCGATAAAGATTGATGGCGTGCATCACGAGTTCTCCAGTATAGAGCATGTGAAGGAAGATACTATCGAACTGCTTCTAAACATCAAGCAGTTACGAGTACGCCTTCTGTCCGATGAGCCGGCTCAGTTGCAGATAACCCGGGAGGGAGAGGGAATCATTACTGCGGCTGACATTGATTGTCCCCCCTGGGTGGAGATAGTTAACCCTGAATTGAAGCTCCTGACCCTGGATTCAAAAGAGGCCAAGGTAGACATAGAGCTAGCGGTCGAGAAGGGACGAGGGTACTCGCCGGCTGAGGAGCGAGGTGAATTGACCATTGGTGAGATACCGGTGGATGCCATCTTCAGTCCTATCCGCAAGGTTGGGTTCAATGTGGAGCGGGAACGGGTTGGACAGGTGACCAACTTCGATCGCCTTGTGCTGGAGATATGGACTGATGGCACTATCAGGCCCCAGGACGCCTTGACCGAAAGTGCCGAAATCCTTCACAAGCTTTTCTCCTTGATCTCACTGATGGGCGAAGAGCCGGAGGAGATGGAGGAAGAGATTGAGGAGGAGGAAGTTGGTATCCCGCCAAGGATCTATGAGATGCCCATTGAGGAGCTTGGTTTGACGGTACGGGCCTTCAATTGTCTGAAGCGGGCCGGCATAACCCGGGTTGGTGAAATCCTGGATAAGCTCAACAAAGGCGAAGAGGAAATCCTGGCTATCAGGAACTTCGGTCAGAAATCGCTGTCCGAGTTATACGAGCGGCTGGAAGCGTGCGAATTGATGGAGTATGTTCAGCAGGCGGAAGAGGAAGAGGAGTTAGCTGAGGAAGACGAGGAAGACGAGGAAGAATACGGGGACGAGGAATAGGTAAAGATGAGACACCGTGTAGCTGGTCGTAAACTGGGCCGTTCCAGCAGTCACCGACGTGCTCTGTTTCGCAATTTGATCACCGAGTTGTTCCGCCACGAGCGGATCAAAACCACAGAGGCCAAGGCGAGGGCCATCAGGCCCCAGGCGGAGAAGTTGATCACCCTGGCCAAGCGGGGAGACCTGCATGCCCGTCGGCAGCTGGAAGCATTCTTGACCGACAAGGAGGTAGCCAAGAAGCTTTGCGATGAGATAGCTCCTGACTACGAGGAGCGGCCGGGGGGATATACCCGGCTTTTCAAGTTGGGGCCGCGCAAAGGCGACGGGGCCCAGATGGCCTTGTTGGAGTTGGTAGAATAGAATCTTCAGGGCTGCTGAAGCAGCAAGCAGTGAGGACTGAAACCGGAGAAAGGACTGTTGGATGGCCTGGGGCCCGCAACGTCATGGCCGTGGTGGAGTACGATGGCACCGGTTACCACGGTTTTCAGTTTCAGCCGGACCTACCAACTATCCAGGGAGAGATAGAGCAGGCCCTGATCAAACTTACCGGCCGGCCGGTCAGAATCATTGGGGCAGGGCGTACCGATAGCGGCGTCCATGCGCGAGGTCAGGTCATCAACTTCCCAACAGAATGGTCGCACCCAATCGCCGAGCTACAGAGGGCCTTGAACGCTACCCTTCCGCCGGCCATCGCAGTGCGGGAAATGCAAGAGGTGGCTCCTGATTTTCACGCCCGTTTCTCGGCTGTTGCCCGCCAGTATCGCTATACAATTTGGAATGGCCCGGTTCGCTCTCCCTTTCTAGCTCGCTACGCCTACTGGTATCGGCACTCTCTGAGGTTGGATCTCATGGCTGAGGCTGGTCAACGGTTGACAGGCAACCATGACTTCGCCTCCTTTGGACGATCTCCCCAGGGAGAGAACACGGTGCGGGAGGTGCAACGCATCCAGTGCCAGCGGGAGAATTCCAGAGTGCACATTGAGGTGCTGGCCAATGCCTTTCTCAGAGGGATGATGCGGTCTATCGTCGCTGTCCTCCTCCTTGTGGGGGCCGACGAGTTAACCGTGGAGGATGTGGAGACCATTCTCCTGGCCAAAGATAGGAGCATGATAAAGTATGTGCCTCCACCTCATGGTCTTTGCCTCATGAGGGTTATCTACTAAG
>JBHIDP010000117.1:0-8170 GCA_046760185.1 Anaerolineae bacterium | reverse complement strand
CTTGGGGAGTGGAGCCTTCAGGCGGAAACACCGGCTGAAGCCTCGACTCCAAGCTATCGGCTGAAGCCTCGACTCCAAGCTGTGTGGGTCACACGTAGTTTAGTTGAGGTTGGCCACGGCCTCCACTACCTTGTAATCTCCAGGCGGGAAGTAAGGAATCATGCGTTCTTCGATCCACTTCATGGACTCGATGGGAGTCATCCCCCAGTTGGTGGGGCAAGTGGATAGGACCTCGACCAAAGCGAATCCTAGACCGGCCAACTGCACCTGGAAAGCGGTTTTGATCGCTTTTTTGGTTCGGCTGATGCCGACCAGGTTATGCACGCTGCGCCGCACAACATAACTTGCCCCTGGTGTGTTAGCCAGAAGTTCGGCCATCCTGATGGGGAAGCCGCACAGTTCCACGTCGCGCCCGGTGGGTGAAGAGGTGGTTACCTGGCCAGGGAGGGAAGTAGGGGCCATCTGCCCTCCGGTCATACCGTAAATGGCATTGTTGACGAAGATGGTGGTGATGTTCTCACCCCGGCTGGCGGCATGGATGATCTCATTGGTGCCGATAGCAGCCAGGTCACCATCTCCCTGGTAGGTGAAGACCACCTTGTCTGGCTGGATTCGCTTCAGGCCAGTGGCCATGGCCGGCGCGCGCCCATGGGCAGCTTCGGCGAAGTCCAGGTTGAAGTAGTTGTAGGCGAAGACGGCGCACCCCACCGGAGCGATGCCGATGGTCCTTTCGCGGATTCCCAACTCATCAATGACCTCAGCCACCAGCCGGTGAAGGATGCCGTGCGTGCATCCGGGGCAGTAGTGGGTCACCACATCGGCCAGTGCCTCTGGCCTCTGGAATACTATCTTCTCCTTTGCCATGTAGCTCTCCTTTGAACTATTTTGCTTTTGGCGCCTAGCGAGAAATCATCCTGAGCCCGTCGAAGGGTGATTTCGAGCGGGTTTTGAGTCACAGAGCCGCAAAAGCCATCCTTCGACAGGGCTCAGCATGACTTTTGCTAGCATCGAAAACAGGAAGTTGCTTCTCATCGGGTCCGTAGTGCAGAAATTCACCCAGCCCAAATCTCCTTGACCTTGTCCAGGATTTCCTGGGGGAGGGGCACTACTCCTCCCATGCGCCCGTAAAAGTGAATCGGGGCTTTCCCCTTCACCGCCAGCCTGACATCCTCGATCATCTGTCCAGCGTTCATCTCCACGTCGAGAAAAGCGGTGGCTCTGTCGGCCAGTTCCTCCAACCGATCGTAGGGGAAGGGAAAGAGGCTGATGGGCCGGAACAGACCGACTGGTATACCATCCTGTCGGGCCTGCTTGATGGCTGTCTTGGCGATGCGGCCCACTGTACCAAAGGCCACGATCACAATCTCAGCTCCGTCCAACAAGTGTTCCTCGTAGCGAACCTCGTTGGCCTGGATGCGGGCCAGTGTCTCCTGTAGCCGCTTGTTGACAGCCTCAAGCGCCTCTGCGCCTAGGTAGAGGGAGGTGATGATATTCTTCTCCCGGCCCTTGGCCCCCGTCAATGCCCAGGGAGGTCTTGATCTATCAAGCTCCTTCATCTCCGGCAGCTCCACCGGTTCCATCATCTGGCCGATCATGCCATCTCCCACCACCATAGCTACGGTGCGGTACTTATCCGCCAGCTCGAAGGCCAACGTGACAAGGTCAACAGCCTCTTGCACAGAGGAGGGGGCCAGGACGATGGGGTGATAGTCGCCGTGTCCGCCCCCTTTGGTCATCTGGAAGTAATCGGCTTGAGTGGGCTGAATGTTTCCCAGGCCGGGGCCCCCGCGCATGATGTTAACCACCACACAGGGGACTTCGGAACCGAAGATGTAAGAGATACCCTCCTGCATCAGGCTGAAGCCAGGGCTGGAGGAGGAACTCATCACTCTAGCTCCACCACAGGCAGCACCGTAGACCATGTTGACGGCCCCTATCTCACTCTCAGCCTGGAGAAAAACTCTGCCCAGTTCGGGCATTCGCTTGGACATGTATTCCAGCAGCTCGGTCTGGGGGGTGATGGGGTAGCCGAAATAGGCTTCGCAGCCAGCCCTGATGGCTGCTTCAGCAATGGCTTCGTTGCCTTTCATCAGCACCTTTGCCATGATGGATCTAACCTCCTATCAATTATAGACATAACTATACGGTAACAATTCACCTGATGGCCTCCAGCCCGAAGGCTCAGCCGAATCGTTGAACTCCAAACTCCCGCCAGAGGGCAACGGCGACCTCCGGATGACCTGGGGACATGATCCGACTCGCGGTGGGGGGAGTACAACTCCGCTACATCGAAGAGGTGAGTAAGCACACATACGGTTTGGGGGGGGCAAAAAGGATGCCTGTTGTCCCTGCACCTCTTGACCCTAACGGCTAGCGATAGACAATTATGGCCACGTCAGGGCAGATCTTGCCGCACAACAGACAGCCGGTACACTCCTTTTCCGGATCAACGTAGGCTGCCGGCCGGTAGCCCTTTACGTTGAAATGGTCCGCCACCCGCACCAGGTTCTTGGGACAGGCTGTGGTACACAGTTCACACCCTTTGCAGATATCCTCATTGATAACGATCTTAGCCATGTTCATCCTTCTCCTGTGAAGCTTCTGCATTGTGGTTGGGCTTGCCCAGCAATTCGGCGCAAGCCACGACATATAGGGGAAGAAGAGAGGCGAGGGGACACCCCTCGTACTCCCCGGGCTTTCGCTGCGCACGCCATTGTGGAACAGGAGCCCGCTTGAGCCAGAAGACCGAACTCGATTCCCTCATCGCTGCCAGGCTCCGTCCGCCAACTAGTTTAAGCCAATATCGGTTTTGTGTCAAGTGCAGACCGATTGTCCGGTGCCAGACCTTCCGCTATCAGCCTCGCACCTCCTTTGGCTTTACAGTGTGAGTGTGTTAGAATAGAGTTTAGTTTTGGGGTTGGCGTGGTTATGCTGTCCCTCAGGGATTTGCTGGTTAGGCTTTTGCCCGCCGAAGGGGGAGTGCTCCAGCGCTTTGGGCCTTTAGGGGTGCTGGTGGCCATCTTGGGTGGGGGAGTGCTGCTCAGTATCCTGGCTCAACCCCCACCGGCCACCTATCCGGTCGGCTGGTCCAAGCCTCTGGCTCTTGACCCTGTGGATTTTGGGGAGTCCTACACCGTGGTTCCGGACAAACAGGGCATCATGCATCTGGCCTGGCAGAAGGGGGTGGACCGGAAGGAGGCAGTCTTCTACGGGCGCTTGAACGACGAGGGGGAGTTCTTGAACGGGCCGCTCAGGGTCTCCCCTTCCGGCACCCACACGGCCAGCCCCTCAATGGTGCTCATAGAGGGTGATCAACCCCTGATCTTCTGGATCGAACGGGGGGAGGACTACCGGGCCTTGATGGCCGCTCAGCCAGGGCAGACTCCCTTAGCCATCACGCGCACGACCGCCGCTATGGTGACAGCTTCGGCCGGGAGGGATGGGCAGGGGCACATCTTTGTGGTCTGGGCCGACAACCGGGGAAGGGACTTCGACATCTACCTGGCCAAACTGGACAGTGACGGAGATATCCTCTTCAGCGATCGGCCTTTGACCGAAAATCCTGATTTCGATTTCCAGCCGACCTTGGCCGTGGACGGAGGAGTCCTTCACCTCCTCTATTTTCTGGACACGATCAACTATGAGTCGCTGGTTCATCGTGTTTTTGACCTGGATGGTTATCCCCTCAGCCCTGAGCTGGTGCTGGAACGCCGGGTTCAGGTTGCTTCGGGGGGCGAAGAGGGGCATCCCCTGACGGCTATGGCTGACCAGCGGGGGCATCTGCACCTGCTGGAGTCCCTGGAAGGACGCTTTCGCTACACCCAGATTGATGCCCGAGGGGAAATGGTGACCCAACCGACAACATTCCTTGAAGGGCATCAGCACTACTCGCAGAGCAGTCTGGCCTTTGAAGGGGAGGATTTGTTAGCTATCTGGCCGCAGACGAAGAAAAAGGGGGAGCTGTTCCAACTCTATGCAGTGCGGTTCAGTCAGGGGGGTCAACTGCGGGGAGCGATAGAGCGTTTGACCTATTCCCCCACCAGTGCGCTGTGGCCGAAGATAGTGGTTGATAGCCACGGTGGAAGACATCTCTTCTGGCAACAGAGTACCAGTCCCTATGACTATTCCCTCTTTTACATGAACGATCTCTGGGCAGTGCCCATCCCCTTCTGGTCCCGGCTCGGATTCAGCCAGGAGAACGGTTGGTTGAGCTTTCTTTTGGCCACCGTGGCCGGGTTCATGATGGCCATTCCTTACATCATGGTCAATGTCTGGCGACTGCTCATAGCTGCCAGCCTGGTGGCGGTGCTTCTCTGGCTGAGCCAGCGCCTGAACCTTCAGGCCTACTCTTTCCTCCTGATCCTGGTTTGTCTGCTGGTGGTCATGGCCCTCCTGGCCCAACCGATGGGGGCTCTCCTGGGCCAGCCTCCCTTGACCGTTGTTCCGCTTGCCCGCTGGACCTTCTCCATCACGGCCAGCGTTTTGGCTTGTTACATCGCCTATCGTTGGAGAAACGAGTTCACCGATCCCCTGGCCTGGGTAGGCCTGGTGGTCATATGGTTCTATTGCTTCTACTTCCTGAACTCGGTCATTCTCTTCCGCCAGGCTTTCGCCGTCTGACTGTGAGGCGGACTTGCGTGCGTCCGCACTCCTGCCTTAAACTGGAAAGGAGAAAAGGATGAAACTGATAAGCCTGGGTCCAGAGCGGGAGATCGGTGGCAACTGTTTCCTTGTCCGCTTCGATGATGGCCGTACCTGCTTCCTGGACTGTGGCGTTGGTCTGTTGCGTACGGCTGAACTGAGCGGGGAGAGTTTCTGGAAGGTCCACTCTTACCCCAGGGAACACCTGCTAGACTTTGATTTCTACCCCATGGTCCCCTCACCGGAGATGGAGGCCCAGTTTGGCCTGGCCGACGGTGCGACTTTATACATCAGCCATCCCCACACCGATCACTACCTTGGCTTGCCAGCCATCGCCAGGTACATCGAAAGGATCGTGGCCCCGCTGCCCCTGACCGACTACTATCTCTCCAAGAAGCTGCTACCCAGCGCCAGGGGGAGAAGCAAAGAGCACGGCTATGATCATGAACGGCTCCTACAGGTGGTGGACGAAGCTAACAAGGACCCCTTGGGCTACAAGGACTACCACCGCACTTTGGGCAAGGTTCAAGCTATCCAGGTGGATCACTCTACCACCCCTTCTTTCATGTTCCTCTTCGAGGTCGGCGGTCAGCGTCTGGTCTATACCGGGGACTTCAGAGGGGTCCTGACCGCAGAGGGTGGGACATTCCTGCCCTCGTCCGAGGGTAAGGAAGCTCTGAGGAGCTGGGCCGGAGATGTGGATGTGTTGATCTGTGAGGGTACCAACCTGGTTCCGGTGAGCACGCCCCTGTCCGACCGCGAGGCACTGGCCAAGCTGGAGGATAACCTGGCCCGTTTCGCCCGAGGGTTGGTGGTAGTCCTTCGCTCCAATGACTTTGAACTGGCCAAGCTGCTCTTTGAGCTGATCGAAGCCTACAGCGGTGACCGGGAGTTCTTCCTGGTCAAGGCTTACTACGACTGGATCGCCGGGGAGGCAGGACGGGGGCCCAGGTTTCCGCGCTCGATCATCCCTCAAGATCTGAGGCGGTTGGTGAGGCGCTTACGTCAAGAAGGGCTGATCCGTTACGTGGCCAGCCGCACAAGACGATTGAGGAGGAGCAAAGGACCGGTCCTGATCACCACCACCTATCCCGACGAGATAAGACAGATGACCACCATCCTGCGCCATTCCTTCGACCACCAGTTTTCCAAGTGCCTGCTGATGGTCAACCTGTCCTACAGTCTGCGTCCCTTCTGGGTGGAACGGAAGGAGAGGCTATACGAGTTCCTTAAGTTTAGAAACATCCTCGTCGAACCCTACTACACCTCCGGCCATGCCGTGGTGACAGACCTTGTCGCTCTGATGCGGACACTCAAGCCGCGGACTATCGTGGCCACGCATGGCTTCAATCCGGAGTACTTTAACCTGGTCATAGCCGAGGCGGGATACGAGAGGCCGCCTCAGTTGGTGATCCCCAACCGTGGCCAGGTGATCGAGGTGGGAAAGAAGCCTTCGCCGGGAGGGAGAAGATCGCACAGGCGCTAGGCGAGTTCTATTGAGCGTGGGTGTTCGGTAGGCCCAGGATGAAGGGGATGGTCAGAAGGGGGACGAAGACGATGTAGCGGAAGGCTGTGGCCAGGCCCACACTGTCGGCCACGGCCCCGAAGAGCACCGGCGCCAGGCCCATGGCCATGGAGTTGAAGCTGAAGTAGAGGCCGGCGGCCGTGCTTCGGCTGTCCGGCAGAAGCTCCTGGACAATGGTGAGCCCGATGGCTCCAGTGCAGAGGATGGTCAGCCCTACGGGGGCCAGGAGAGCCAGAGCGAACCAACCATCGCTCCCCATGAAGGCATAGAGCAGGGGCACAGCCCCAAGCTGCGCTACCAGGAGCACGCTCCTGCGTCCCCAGCGGTCCGAGAGGGTGCCACCCATGAAGGCCCCCAATGCGCCGGCCAGCTCGTAGACGGAGACGGCAACTCCGGCGACGAAGAGACTGGCTCCACCGCTGGTGAAATAGATGGGCAGGAAGACACCCAGGTTACTGACCGTCAGGGCCCGACCGGTCAAAAAGCCCATGAGCAGAAGGAGGGGGCGTCGCCTGGCACGGAGAGCCCTCTTCAGGCTCATCCCTGGAGCGCGAAAAGCGTCCATGGGCAGCGGGGTCAGGAGGGTGTAGAGTACGAGGGAGAACAATATGCCGGGCAGGGCGGCCATATAGGCTCCTTTGAGGCCAAGAAGGGTGACTACGGTGACGATGTAGATAGGGCCCAGTGTCCGCCCCAGCTCTCCGCCGGTCATGAAGAAGGACATTCCCTTCCCCAAGCGCTTTCCGGCCACCCTGCTGATCATGGCCGGGGCAGGAGCGTGGAAGGCCGCGTGGCTCACCCCGGCCAGCATCAAGAAGAGGACAAGGACCAGGTAGCTGGGGGCCAGACCCAGGGAGCTCATCAGGATGGCGGTGCAGGCTGGAGCGAGGATGACAAAGTAGCGGAAGCTGGTGCGGTCGGCGATGTAACCGACGAAGGGTTGCACCAGGGCGGACGACCGCAGGAAGGAGACCAGCGTGCCGGCCAGGGTCAGTGACAGCCCCAGCCTCTCGGTGAGGAGGGGGAGTAAGGGGCCCAGGAAGGCAGGATAGGTGTCATGGACCAGGTGACCCATGGAGATGAGGGCCACCTTGCCGGTTTCAAAGGTTGATATCTCTTCAGCAACAGTCGTGGCCGCCGTTGTATTATGATGTGCGCTGCTGGTTGACACTGTTGCGCTGGTAGATTGCAAATTGTCTGTGGTAGTCACACTGGTAGGGGATTATAGCACCTTGGTCGTCAGGTGGCAATCGTAAGTGCAGAGGGCGTGGAAGGGTTTCCGCGCGTTCCGTGTCCTTCCGACGTTCCGCGTTGGAAAAACCGGTATGGAAAGGTATGGCAGCAGTAGTCGTGGGCCCAAGTCTGGATGAGGTAAGGCGAGCTTTAAAGGCTCCCAAGCCCGGTCTCAGTGCGCAGAAACGTATGGCCGTTCGTCCGCGCCCGGGCGGACATCACGTGCCGCCCGGACATCAACCCAAGGATGGGGGAGTGCTGATCCTCCTCTACCCTAAGGATGCCCAACTCCACCTCCCTCTGACCCGGCGCACCGATACTGTGGCCAATCACAAAGGGCAGATATCGTTGCCGGGTGGGGCGCGGGAAACGGGCGATCGTTCGCTGGAGGAGACAGCCCTACGTGAGACGCGAGAAGAGCTGAACATTGACCTGCAAAGGGTGGAAATCCTGGGGGCTCTGACCCCTCTCTACATCCCGGTGAGCGGCTACCTTATACACCCCTTCGTCGCCTTTTGTGCCGAACGACCTGATTTCAATCCAGACCCTATCGAGGTGGCCGAGCTGCTTGAGGTCCCTCTGGCCAGCCTGCTGGATCCGGCCACGCGACGGGAGGAGGACTGGAAGCTAGTGGGCATGACCGTTCGTGTCCCTTTCTTTCAGGTGGGCGAGCACAAGGTCTGGGGTGCGACAGCCATGGTGCTAAGCGAATTTGTTGTCATCCTGCAAAGGGCCAACGCAGGTTGCGATTCCGGCTGACCGCCCGGAAAT
>JBHIDP010000116.1:0-8276 GCA_046760185.1 Anaerolineae bacterium | reverse complement strand
CTGGGGAAGGAAATCCGATGCTAGCAAATGGCATGTTTACCAGAAGTACTCGCCTCATCGTGCTCCCTTGTTGGTCATTAGTATTCTCGCCGGTCGAACAGCATGGTGTCCGATCTGCGAGTCATGGTGGTACCTCGTCGAGTTTTAACCCCTATCCTACCTACGATAGTGATCGTAGGAAACACTTGGGTTCGGGCGCACTGGGGAGATTTAATCCTCCCCTTGCACCTCAAATGAAAGCGATAAAGGTGGTAGGGCCGACGTAAGCTACAGCAATAGCCACAGCCATAGACCCCTTGGCTTCTCGCGGCCCGACCGCCTCTGCCTCCGCTTTCTTTTCCTCTAGCACTGCTAACTCCTCTGGCGTGAGGGTGATGCCCAGCGAGGCCGCCGCCTCTGCTGGGTCCGCCCCAAAAGCAGCGCGGAAATCATCATCCTCAACAGCCTTCACCGCGATCTTTTTCCACTCAGCTTCGGTTGCCATTTCTCTTGTCCTTTCTCTAAGTTATTCGCACTACGGGACACATCTTGCCCCAACGCCGTTATTTCAACCCGTCGCTCGACGGGGTACCACCCCTAGCCTGTACATCTCGCCCTTCTGCCCCAGCCAGAGCTCGCAACTCGGTGTAGTCAACATCATCAGGCTTCCAGAACCCACCCAGGCATTTCTCGACCTGTTTGATCTTCCAATCAGCCAGGGCAGTCGGCAGTATCCGTTCGATTTCCGGATGACTCAAGCGCGAATTATGGTGGCACCCCGTCCAGTTTTGACCCTTATCCTACGATGGTGATCGTAGGAAGCATTTGGGTTCCGGCGCGCTTGCGATACTCAATGCCTCTATGTCATATAGCAACAGCAATGAAGGAGACAATAACCCCCTTGGCTTCTCGTATCCCAGCCGCCTCTGCCTCCGCTTTGGCTTTCTCTATCGCCCCTAACTCCTCTGGCGTGAGGGTGATGCCCAGCGAGGCCGCCGCCTCTGCTGGGTCCGCCCCAAAAGCAGCGCGGAAATCATCATCCTCAACAGCCTTCACCGCGATCTTTTTCCACTCAGCTTCGGTTGCCATTTCTCTTGTCCTTTCTCTAAGTTATTCGCACTACGGGACACATCTTGCCCCAACGCCGTTATTTCAACCCGTCGCTCGACGGGGTACCACCCCTAGCCTGTACATCTCGCCCTTCTGCCCCAGCCAGAGCTCGCAACTCGGTGTAGTCAACATCATCAGGCTTCCAGAACCCACCCAGGCATTTCTCGACCTGTTTGATCTTCCAATCAGCCAGGGCAGTCGGCAGTATCCGTTCGATTTCCGGATGACCCAGGACGGTCATGCACAAGTGGCAGGAATTGACATATCCTTCCTGAGGCAGAGGGTATCCTGCCACGGCGAAGTAGGGAACAAAAAATGCCGGTCCTCTATCTGCCAAGATAGCAGACAAAGCTCCATTCCTACTCCTGGCCAGAAGATCAGCGATAGGTTCTGCCAGGGCGTTGCCCACAACCAACTGCTGGGTCCATCCCACACCACAGCAGGGGTATGTCGTCCCGTTGGGAAGGATAGCCAGTAGCCCCATTCCTGGACAGGGTTCTTGTGGAATCCCTTCTTGCATGAGCCACTCATCTTTCGGAATCCTGTTTGCCACCTTACCTGCAGGTACACAGGCTAGTTCCTGTATCGTGATATAGTTAGTTAACAGCAGGTTGCCCAGGTCCCTCAATACTTCAGGTAGTCGGCGGGTACGACATGTCACCACACTTTTGACGACGAGACGTAATCCCACCTTACGGCAGGCTGTGAAAGCACTCAACACTGAATCCAGGGGGATATACTCCTGGTGAAAATCATCCAGGCTAAAAGATATGTAGACCAGGCCAGAGTTGCGTAGTTCGGTGGCCCATTGCCGAGCCATAGCTGCATCTTTCCCCCAAAACCCATTGGTGACACACGATACTTGCGCCGCCCCTTTTTCCTTAGCGTAACGAATCGCTGCCACCAAATCGGGATAGCGCAGGAATGGTTCACCACCAGAGAAGCCTATTGAGAACGGATCCCCTTCTTTTTTTGACAAGGCAGCAGCCTGATCAATATATCGGAAAGCATCCTCCAGTGGCATATCTTGGTCTTCAGGCCTAAACTCGCGCACAGCACAATGTCGGCAGCGGGCATTGCAGCGTTGGGTAAAGACCAGGGCCAAATATATCATTGTAACCTACCTCCTAGCAATACGAGCCTCTAAAACGCGCGTTACTGAAACAGCACGCCGCGCCCAAGGCACTCCACCGCGCACCACAGCAGTGATGGCCGCAATGACTACAAGGACACCGAGAATCTGCGCCACCAGTAGGGGGCGAGAAAGAATGGCTTTCACCAGACGCGCGCCAGTGGTGACCCATAGTTGCACCCCCATGAAGAGCATGAACCCCGTTCCTACCACGGACACCAAACCGTACACCAAGAGGATGAAATCGTTCTTTGCCCAGCGCTCACGCCGCGCCAACTTTTGCCACACCCCACGACGTATAAAACTGAGAGATTGTGGCCGCAGACGAGGCATTTCCAGGTAGTCCTGGATAATGTAGTGTCCATCCGTTTCAGCGACAGGAAGAAGATTGAAGAAGAAATAGAACGTATTAAGCACCCCCCCCTGGAGCAGAATACTACGCGTGATGCCATCCGGTAGTAATAGTGCTATCAGGAAAAGGACGCCGCCAAGAAGAGCATTGGAGCATGGTCCACCGAAAGAAACTGCCATACGAGGGAACCGACTTTTCATCCAGATATCAGTTGTATCCACAAACCATATAGGGGAGCCAAAATAGAGCAAAAGCCCTGCTCTCAGCACCTTTCTTCCAAAAGCTTTAACCGTGAGGCCATGAGCGTTTTCGTGAATGAAAACACTACCGTATAGAATAAGCATCATCGTAATCATATCGGAAATGTTTGCGCCACTGGGGGATGGCAGCAGGCTAACCGCTTTGACAAAGAAAAAGTAGGTGAACAAGGCAAGGTCGGCTGCAAGCAGCAACAGGATAATGATAAGCGCCGGACGCGTGTATATGGGGTGGAAGACTTGCCGGTAAAGCCGGTCAAAATACCCATCCACTCGTTTTGAGGTGAAGCTTCGATGCATGAAGAAATCGACTGCCAGCATAAGCCGGAACAGCAACTTCCTCCCCTGCAACCGCGCCAGTAGCGTCTGCATCACAGGAGCAGGCTTTTCCTTGAGGAAGCCGTTGCCCTTCAGCAGACCCAAGAGGTTGAACAATACATCTTGCCCCATGGTGCCGTACTTAGCGAAGTACTCAAGGATCAGGTCTTTGAGCGTGTTTTGTCCGTCCATCAAGTTCCAAAGGAAGAGCTCCCGTTCGCCCAAGGTGATATACTTGTCGTTATTTGGGTTCCGTAGCATGTAGCGTTTTCCAGCAGCCTCGCTACTGACATCCGCCAGTTCCGCCTCCGCGATCCGAACCGGGCGATATTTAGCCAAATTCAGCCGTTCTTCAGCCAATTCCCATATGTCGAAAGCTGGCGCCTCTTCCGGCCGCTTCGAAATATCCTCTTCGATTCTTGTCCAGATGCTCGGACCGGCACTATTACTATCCGACGGCACGACCCTTCACCTCCATAGATACTTGAGATTTCTCGGAAAGTCCCACCTGTCCACGATCAAGACAAAGTGTCCAATCAAAGGAGGAGCAGTTATAATCACATTATATCACGTTGCTTTTAATCTATCAAACAGCAAGGCAGGGGAATGTTAGGCAATGCGGCATGGGCAATGATGGGCTGCATGACAGGTAGCCTGCTCATGGATTCGGTAGGCAAGGTTGACACCGCCAACTGGCAACGTGCCCTAGCCGGGCTCCACGCCTCCACCGCCGCCAACCTGCCACCCCATTGTTTCCAGATGGCAGGCTTCGCCGTGAGCGCTCAGCCGAACGGTAGGCTGCTCCGTTGCTCCGGATCAGGCAGTTGACTTCGACAAGACACGAAATGCGTCTTTGTTGGTGTCCACGTCTCCATCGCAGCCAACCTGCCCTACAGAGTTTAGCTCTGGCCTAACGCCTGCAGCGCCTCCCTGGCTGGGAGGTAGTTGGGGTTGTATCGCAGAGCCAGTTGATATTCAGCCACAGCCTCCTTAGTCCGCCCCAGACCCAGATAGGCGTCTCCCCGGTACTTGTATAACTCCTCTATCCCCGGCGCTCGGGCCAGTATCTGTGCTGTCAAATCCAGGGTGCGCTGGTACTCTCCCGCCTGGTTCAAAGCCATAGCGGGACCGTGCTGATACCAGAGAAACAAGGGCGGAAGGCCAAGGGCCATGGCCCGGTCATACGCTTCTATGGCCTCCTTGTACTGCCCCAGAGCCAGGTAGTCATCCCCCAGGTTGAACCAGACGTAGGCATTCCCGGGATCTTCCTCAACCTCTGCCAAGGCCGCAGCCAGGGCCCTGCGCTGCATCGCTTCGTCGTCGTAGTCCTCTCCAAGGATAGCCTCAACCTCTGCCTCCCTCTGCGCCGGGTAGACCGGTATGTAGTGCCGGTTGAAAGGCTGCCACCGTTCGTCGAACAGCTCGAAGGAGAACGTCACCTCAGGACCTCTGTAGGGGTCGTTGACGATGATGGTCCTGGCCCTCTGGTCATATCCCCGCACCACACGATAGTGACCCACCAGCTCCCCATCGTGGGGTCGCACCAACCACTGCTGAACTATGACCGGTATGCCGTTGCTGACGAAGGCCAGCATCGTTTCGATGCGGCCGTTGGTCCGCACCTTGCTGGCCAACCCCATCTTGGCCAGGTAAGCGGCCATCTCCTCCGGGCTGACATTCTTGTCCTCGTCATTCCCTTTGACCATCGGGGCCACGTCGAACTGAGATAGCTCAAAGCCGTAGTAACTGAGGGTCATGGCCAGGGCGGCAGGACCACAGTTGTTGAATTTCTGGTACTCGTGGCTCATAGGGGAGAGGAGGGCCTGGTCGGCCACAGGGGTGATAGCCACTGTGGGAGTGGGGGTCGGTGAGGGAATCGGGGTTGGTGTGGAGGTGGGGGTGGGGGTGAGAGTGGGGAGCGGTGTCGCCATTGGCCGGGGAGTGCCCGTAGGGGTCTGAGAATTGGCGACCGAAACAGAAACCACAGAAGGTGGTGAGATAGCCGCTTCATCCCCCTGGCAACTGGTCGTTATCAGCACCAGCCAAAGGAGTATCACCCATTTCAACCATAGATTCTCTAACAAAATAGCTCTCATTTCTTATTGCCAGGCCCTTAGAAAGCTGGTATAATACCTGAAAATGGAAAGATGGGTAAGTATACTATGGAGGGTTGGCGAGGACAAGTGACCCCGGAGATGATCCGTACGGAAGGGCTTACCAAGCGTTTTGGCGACTTCACCGCCGTTGATCACGTATCGCTCAGCGTGGTCAAGGGGGAGATTCTGGCCCTGTTAGGGCCGAACGGGGCAGGCAAGACCACCACAGTGCGCATGCTGGCCTCCATCCTGAAGCCTACAGAGGGGTGGGCCAAGGTAGCCGGCCATGACGTGGTGGAGGAGGCCCGCACCGTACGGCGGATAGTAGGTCTGCTGACCGAGTTTCCGGGTCTCTACCTGCGCATGGAAGCCCTTGAGTATCTAGACTTCTTCGGGCAATTGCAGGGCCTTACCCGTCAGGAGCGCCGGCGACGAAGCGAGGAACTGTTGACCCGTTTCGGCATGTGGAAGGCACGCCATCAACGATTGGGACAGTACTCCAAGGGGATGCGGCAGAAGATGGCCCTCATCCGAGCCATGCTACACAACCCACAAGCCCTTTTCTTGGATGAACCGACCTCGGCTATGGACCCCCATAGCGCCAAGCAGGTACGGGACTGCATCGCCGATCTGCGCCGCAGCGATCGGGCCATTGTGCTCTGCACCCACAACCTGCCCGAGGCTGAGGCCCTGGCCGACCGCATAGCTATCATCCGCCGCGGAGAGATCATCGCCCTGGGCAGCCCCGACGAACTGAAGCGCCAGTTGTTGGGCGAGCCACTGCTGGAGCTACGTCTGGCTCACCCTCTGAATGGCCTCCTGGCTCAACTGGGGGATTTGATCGAAGTGGCGGAGTGGGGGGAGGACTGGTTTCGCTACCGCACCAGTGAACCGGAGACCATTAATCCCATCCTGTTGCGTCGCCTGGCCGATCTTGAAGTAGAGGTCGTTACCTTGAGCGAAGTGCCAGCCAGCCTGGAGGAAGTGTATTTGAAGATTGTGGAGAGTTGAGGCCACTTCAAACAACGAGGGTACCAATGGAAGGATATCAGTATATCAGGTTGGCCAGATTCCAGATAGTGACTTTGAACGGGGCTCTAGCCCGGGCTAGAGCTACCTTGTCAACGGCGTTGATCATCACCCGTCGGGAGCTGAAGGACAGCCTACGGGACTGGCGCATTGTGAGCCCCATTGCTCTCCTAACCCTTATATTCCCCTGGCTGACCATGGTGGCCGCCCAGGTCATGGTTGAGTTTGCCCAGCGCTACAACGCCACCGTGGTCTACCTCAGCATGATCCCCTTCTCCATAATGATCGTCGGTTTCTTCCCGATCTCATTCTCCCTGGTCATTGCCCTGGAGACCTTTGTGGGCGAAAAGGAGCGCTACAGCCTGGAGCCACTGCTCTCAATGCCCATCTCCGACGGTGAGCTCTATCTGGGCAAGCTTCTGGCGGCTATAATCCTGCCGTTGGCTGCCAGCTATTTGGGCATGGGGACCTATACCATCGGCCTGCGTTGGTTCATGGGGTATCAGGTGCCGCTCAGCCTGCTCCTGCAATTTGTACTGTTGACCGGATTGAAGGCGCTGATCATGGTTGCCGGCGCTGTAGTGGTTTCCAGTCACACCACCAGTACGCGGGCGGCTAATCTGCTGGCCAGCTTCATCATCATCCCCGTGGCCTTGCTGGTGCAGGTGGAAAGCGTGCTCCTCCTCTGGAATCGTTATTGGGTGCTATGGTACATTATGGCCATCCTGGTGGTGGCCAGCATAATCATCATCCGCATGGGCATCCGCATCTTCAATCGAGAGGAGATTCTGGCCAGAGAGAACGATGAATTGAGCCTGGCTCTCGTCTGGAGCAGGCTCAAACGGTATTTCACCCGACTACCGGGCGACACGGAATCCTCTCCGCAAGCCGGGTCAAAGCCGATCAGCCTGGGCCGCATCTATGGTCAGGATATCCCGCACTTGCTATATCTAAACCGGTTGCCGATTGCCGTGGTGGTAGGCATAATGCTAGTGGGCATTGGTATCGGCGGGTACTATGCCTGGCGTTTCCCCCTCCCCAGCGGCCTATTGAACCTGGACGATCTGACCGGCAAGATGTTCGGCGAAAACCTGAACGACATGCCCAGTGTGGCCTTCCTGCCCGAATTCAGCACCTGGGGCATCTTCCTCCATAACCTGCGGGCTATGGTCCTGGCGGCGCTGTTGGCCCTCTTCTCCTTTGGGACAATGGCCCTTCTCCTGTTGATGATCCCCATGGGGTTGGTGGGCCTCTTTGCTGGTGAGGTATTCCACCTGGGGTACAACCCCCTCCTCTTTTTCGCCTCCTTCATCCTGCCACACGGCATCATTGAGCTACCGGCGGCTATCATCGCTACCGCCTTCGCCCTACGGATGGGCGCCTCCATTATGGCTCCCCAGCCCGGTTTGACGGTGGGGGAAAGCCTGTTGGCTGCCTTCGCTGACTTCCTTAAAGTGTTCTTCTTCCTGGTCGTCCCCCTGCTGGTGATTGCAGCCTTCATCGAGGCCACCATCACTCCCCAGGTGGTGCTATGGGTCTACGGGGGGTTGTAGAAAAAAGGGTAAAACGGCTAAGATTCCAATTTGCAATCCAACGACTGCCAAATACCGGCTGGCACCCCCTCCTCCGCCTCCTGGCAAAGGAGACCCTGTACCTCTTCTCCCCCTCACGGTATATCAGAAACGGCAGATGCCCTGGGCTGGTTTGTCACATTCCCAACATTGCATGATTTTGACCTCCTCACTGGACGCATGGTGTAGATAAAAACAGCCGTACGTCCACTACTTCTTCAACTTCTCCTGCGCTTGACGCAACTGCTCCAGCATCTCCTCCAGGCCAGGGGTATCTGGCTGGACCTCCTTCAGCCTGTTCAAATCCTCGATGGCTACGGCCAACCTCGTCGAGGAGGCAGTGGCCTCAATGGCCTTCTGGTTTTCAGCGAAGGCTCGCTCCCTCTCCCCAATGGCCAGCAAACAGGCTGCCAGGTTGAATCGTGGCTCAGG
>JBHIDP010000115.1:0-8582 GCA_046760185.1 Anaerolineae bacterium | reverse complement strand
AGCGAACGGGCCAAAGCTTCCTATATTCGGAATATGGTAGAAGTTTTCCGTAATCTCCTCCCTTACATCCGTGAGGGTGGCGTGATCATCTTCATCGTTAATGACAAATTCGGCTTATACGACGAGATCATCTCCACCGTTGGATTGCGTCTAGAGAAGAGGATAACCCGCCAGGTTAGCCGCCGTACTGGACGGCGAAGCTCTGAATTCGGGGAGGACATCCTAATTATGCGGAAAAAGGATTAGAAGCTATGAAGACTGAAACCAAGGATCGCGTTCAAGCCTTCCTAGCGGAATTTGTCGCCCAGCTTACAACCGTTCCTCACTCGTTAGAGGAGCTGGAGCAAGCCTATCCTTTCCATTCCCTCTTCTTCAGAGACGAAGCCCTAAAAGCTTTTAAGCAACAACGCCGTATAGTCAAGCGATGCTCCTCTTTATAGCCCTGGAGTTGGATAAAGGACAGGAGCCACAGGCTTTTCTTAGCCTCACCTACAATCCCTTCATCACCAGGGAGCAATATCGCCACTGGCCCACCTTCCAAATAATGGATTTCGAGCATCAAGTCCTCCTGGGACCCGAATTCTGGGATGCCCTTGGAGGAAAGGGAACTTATCACGAACTTATGCAAATCGTGGAGAATGTTAAGCAAGAAACAAGCTGGTCCTAAATTTGCACCGAGGAGGTAAAATGAAGACCATGCGACGTGTCGCCGTCGTAGGCGCAGGGATGACCAAGTTCGTGCGGCGGGCACAGGAGACGGCCCAGGAATTGGCCTGGTATGCAACCAAGATGGCCCTCGATTCGTGTGAGTTGAGCCTGGATGATATTGAGGCCGTGGCTCTGGGCACCGCCCCGGACGCTTTCGACGGCGTGCACATGAAGGGGGAGTACCTCAGCGACGGGGCCGGGGCCTGGGGCAAGCCCTTCATGCGCTCCTACGTCGGTGGAGGCACCGGCGTCTTCTCCGTTATCCAGGGCTGGTACCACGTAGCTTCTGGCCTTTTCGATACCTGCCTGGTGGTCTGCGAGGAGAAGATGTCTTCCTGCCAACCCCACCCCCAGGGTGCCTTCCTCACCATCTTCGATCACACCACCGAACGTTCCCTCAAGCCCAACCTGCTGTGGATCTTCGCCCTGGAGATGAACCGCTACATGCACATCCACGGGCTGGACAAGCGGGACATCGCCCTGGTGTCGGTGAAGAACAAGCGCAACGCCGCCGACCACCCCTGCGCCCTTTTGGGAGATCCGAATATCACCGTGGACGACATCCTGAACTCCGAGGTGCTGGCCTGGCCGGTGCAGCGCCTGGATGTAAGCCCAATCAGCGACGGGGCGGTGGCCATCGTCCTGGTCGCCGAGCACGTGGCCAAGCGGATCACCGACAAACCGGTTTGGATCGAAGGGGTAGGCTGGTGCCTGGACACGGCCTACTGGACCAACCGCGACCTCTACTACCCCAAGTACGTGGAGTACGCAGCCCGCATGGCTTACAAGATGGCCGGCATCACCGAACCGCGCAAACAGATCCACATTGTCGAGCCCTACGACCCCTTCGACTACAAGGAGCTACATCACCTGGAGGGGCTGCTCCTGGCCGACAAGGGGGAAGCACCAAAACTGACCGCCGACGGGGTAACGCAACGGGATGGCGACATGCCGGTCTGTCCCTCCGGCGGTCTGCTCGGGGTTGGTAACCCTATCGCCGCGGCGGGCCTGATGAAGGTAGCCGAAATCTTCTGGCAGCTCAGAGGGGAGGCGGGCAAGCGACAGGTGCCGGGTAAGCCTAAGCGGGGCCTGGCCCAGGCCTGGGGCGACCTGATGCAGGTGGGCACGGTCGTGATTCTGGGGACTTGAGGTGAACAACCGCCTATGCAAGAAGAGGCGCGAAATCTGCCAACATGAAAGTAGTAGAAGACGAGCTTCGACAGAAGATTGTTGAGAGATATAGCGAGGCCCTTGGCTCCAACCTGGTCGCCTTGGCCTTCTTCGGCTCCTACGCCCGAGGCGATAGTACGGAGTGGAGTGACATTGACCTTCTGTTGATCGCTAGTGAATTGCCCCAGAACCCTTTCGAACGGCAGGGCCTGGTGAAGATGCCGCTCTTGGGTCTGGGAGCCGGCCCCCTGGCGGTTCTGGCCCGGACGGTGGAGGAGTTCACGGCCGATGTTTCGCCTCTGCACTTGGACCTGGCAGAGGATGCTATCATCTTTTACGATCCCCAGGGTTTCCTGGCTTCCAGGTTGGCCCGGGTGCGTGCCCTGATTCAGGAGGCAGGACTGGTACGTCAGCGCACGGCTCAGGGACTGGTCTGGTGGTGGGAGGCCGAACCGCCTAAGCCCGGTTGGTCCCTGACCTGGGAGGGGTTCAAGCCATGAACTCCAGTGAGGATGCTGCCTATCGCCTGCAGTTGGCCCGAGAGTGCCTGAGCGAGGCAGAGGAAGACCTGAATCTCAAGCGTTGGCGCCCGTGCGTGGATGGGGCGCAACTGGCTATTGAGAACGCAGCCAAGGCCATAGTCGCCTGCTTCGGCCCCGTGCCTCGCACTCACGAACTGGGGGAAAGGCTACAGGTGATCAGCACCCTGGACCGGGCAAAGGATGTGGCTGCAAAGATAGAACCTATCATTCCGCTTGTGGTGGAGTATGGCACACAGATGCACATCCGGGTGACCTACGGTGACGAGAAGACCTTTCGTACCCCACGGATGCTCTTCGGCGAGGGCGATGCAGTCAAAGCTGCGGCAAATGCCCGCCAGGTTGTGGCCGTGGCTGAAAGGGTCTACGAACACTTCTTCTAATCCAATTCATTGATTTCCTTAAAATGGCGGGGGGCGAGAAGGGAGCGTGAGATTGGCGAGTTTGATGCCGGGGCTCTCAACCTGGCGAGGGAGAAAGGCTTTGCTCACTTAACTGAAGAGGATGTGGCTCGAACAATCCACGAGTACAGGAAGACCCGCCGATGATCACCGCTGTGTTACAGGTGATGCAGACCTGTTGAGCCTTGGCCGCTTCGAAGACATAGAGATCGTAAATGTGGGTGCCTTCATGTCAATTCTCGAAGGAGATCGAAAATGACCGTGAACATCAAGGAATTTCCAGGCACGCCGCTAAGCAGTGCGGACTTCAAGGAGGGAAGAGTCCTTACCACCCGCTGGGTGCCCAAGGCCCGGTACGCCTGGGACGCAGGTGTGGCCATCGGCCGGTACCTGGCCGGGCTGAAGGAGGGGAAAATCATCGGGCAGCGGTGCCGCCAGTGCCGACGGGTGGTTGTGCCCCCAAGGGGTTTCTGCGAGTGGTGCTTCCGGGCGGTTGATGAGTGGGTTGAGCTTCAGGATACAGGAACGGTCAATACCTACTCGCTCTGCTACGTTACCTGGGACATGCGCCGGGTGAAGGAGCCGGAGATCCCCGCTGTCATAGAGATTGATGGCGCCTCCAAAGGGATGGGGATCATGCACCGCCTGGGGGAAGTCAAACCTGATGAAGTCAAGATAGGTATGAAGGTCAAGGCAGTGTGGAAGCCAGCCGATGAGAGGACGGGAGCCATAACCGATATCGAATATTTCAAGCCACTCTAACTCGACAATGAGAATCCTCCCGCAGGTTTGAGGAGTGATAACCGTGCCCAAAAGCTTTGCTGTAACCTGCGGGAGGATAAATGTAATCATAGTCGTAATGTCTCACCTTGAGGAGGTTCAACCTATGGGTCTTACAGAGCATGTCTCTCATCTCCACCAAGCTACAGCCTGGCGCGGGGATATCCCGATCGAGAGCCTGTATACAGCCGGTATCGCCGGGGAGAGGTTCTTTCGGGAAATCAAGGACAATGCCCGCCTGATGGGAACCAGATGCGATGAATGTGACACCACCCACATGCCCCCTCGCATCTACTGTCCCCTCTGCTTTGAGAAGTTGGAGGAGTGGGTGGAAGTTCCCAACAGCGGGAGGGTGCATACCTTCACCATCCTCCACCTCGCCCCGGACGGATCGCCCCTCTCGGAGCCGGAAATCCTGGCCTTCGTCCAAATTGACGGAACGGATGGGGGATTGGTGCATCGTCTGGGCCAGTTGAGTCCCGACGAGGCTGAGATCGGTCTGAGGGTAGAGGCCGTTTTCAAACCCAAGAGGAAACGAGAAGGATCCATCCTGGACATCGAGTGCTTCAAACCTGAGGGAGACGGCCCATGAACTGGTTAGACATCATCATCGCCATTGTCATCCTGGGCAGCGTTATCGGGGGGTTGAGTGTAGGCACACTGCGAACCTTCTTCGGAATCATCGGCCTGGTCCTGGGCACATTCCTAGCCGGCCGGTACCATGATATCCTCGCCTCTCCCATCACCTGGCTGATCGGCCATCCCAACTTCAGCCACCTGATTGGTTTTGGTATCATCTTCTGCATAGGGGGCGCCATCGTCGGCATCCCTACCGAATGGTTTGCTCGCCTACGTCGCCGGAAGTCAATCATCTTTGGCTGTCCGGATCGGATCGTTGGTGGTCTGTTGGGTTTTGTGCAGGGAGGAGCCATAGCCGAGGTGGCTTTGGTCCTGCTGGCTAAATACCCTATATCATGGCTGGAGCCGGCCGTCCTGGGCTCCGCCATCGGTCACTTCCTCTTGATCCGCTGGCCCTTCATGATGCAATTTCTACCTAAAGGTTTTCAGGCTGTAGCTGAGCTTTTCATGTAGCGCAGTACATGTGGGGGAGATATCAGAATTATGGATTTCGAGCTCACCGAGGAGCAAAGACTGATTCGGGATACCGTGCGTGATTTCGCTCAGAATGAAATCGCTCCTATCGCCCGGCACACCGACGAGACGGGGGAGTTCCCCTGGGAGACCTTCAAGAAAATGGGCGAGCTTGGTTTGATGGGCCTGCCCTGGCCCGAAAAGTACGGAGGGGCTGGAGCGGACACCCTCAGTTATGCCATCGCTGTAGAAGAGATCTCCAAAGCCTGTGGCTCTACCGGCCTCACTTACGCCGCTCATGTCTCATTGGCCAGTGCCCCCCTCTACCACTTCGGGAGTGAGGAGCAGAAGCAAAAATACCTTGTTCCCCTGGCCAGGGGAGAGTGGCTGGGAGCCTTCGGGTTGACCGAGCCGCAAACCGGTTCCGACGCGGCGGCTATACGAACCGTAGCTGTTTCCACCGACGACAGTTGGGTCTTGAACGGCAGTAAAATGTGGATTACATCCGGTTCAATCGCTGACGTCATTATCGTGGCAGCCAAGACGGACCCTGATAAGGGTGCGCGCGGTATCTCCAACTTCATCGTTGAGAAGGGGACAGCGGGCCTCGTAGTAGGCAAAGATGAACCCAAGATGGGGCTCAAGGGTTCTGTAACCAGTCAACTTTTCTTCGAGGAATGCATCATTCCTAAGGCCAATATACTGGGAAGGGAGAACGAGGGGTTCAAACAGTTTATGGAGACCCTCAACGGAGGACGGATCAGCATCGGAGCCATGGCCTTGGGGTTGGGGCAGGCTGCATATGAAGCGGCAGTGAGCTACGCCAAGGAACGGTATGCCTTTGGACGTCCCATTGCTGAGTTTCAGGCCATTCAGTGGATGCTAGCCGATATGGCTACGGAGCTGGAGGCAGCCAGGCTTATGGTTTACCGGGCGGCTGCCATGGAAGACGCGGGGCAGAAGTTCACCAAGGAAGCAGCTATGGCCAAGCTCTTCGCCTCCGAGGCGGCCGAACGGGCCTGCTTCAAGGCCATACAGATTCACGGTGGGTATGGTTACAGCCGTGAGTATCCCGTAGAGCGCTATTATCGGGACAACCGCTTGACCCAGATTGGTGAAGGTACCAGCGAGATTCAACGCCTAATCATCGCCCGCGAGGTCCTGGCCATGAAGGTACTCTAAAATGGAGGAAGAATCCGAGGTTTGAAGTCAAACAGTAGGAGGATTGACAATGGCTGATTTGCATCCACTTGTTCAACTGGCTAAGGAAACCATTGAGAAGTACGTGCGTGAGGGAAAGACAATTTCGCCGCCAAAGGAACTGACGCCGGAGATGCAGGGGCGGGCTGGAGCATTCGTCTCTCTCCACAAACATGGAGGGCTCAGGGGGTGCATCGGTACCATCGAGCCGACCCAGGAGAATGTGGCGCTGGAGATCATCCGCAATGCCATCAGCTCGGCTACCCGTGATCCCCGCTTTCCACCGGTCCGTCCCGATGAACTGGATGATCTGGAGATTTCGGTGGATGTACTCTCAGAGCCAGAGCTCGTCCACGATCTGAACCAACTCGACTGCAAACGCTATGGCGTTATCGTACAATCGCTGCAAACCCCGTGGAAGAGAGGATTGCTTCTGCCCGATCTCCCAAACATCAACTCCGTTGAGGAGCAGGTCTACTACACCCGGGTGCATAAAGCCGGGATCGTTGATCCAGACGAGCCAGTGGAAATCTACCGTTTTGAGGTGATACGGTATACCTAAGTTTTGCAAAATCGCAGTTATAGGGTATAATTATAACTGGAAATGGGCCACACCGCCGCCAGTGGCGGAGAGGCTCGTCTTTTTTTATGGAACAGCGATGAACGAAAAGACAACCTTCCTTACCCCAGAAGGGCTTAAGAAGCTCAAGGATGAGCTGGAATACTTGCGTACCGTGCGCCGTCAGGAGGTAGCTGAACGCATCCATGCCGCCAAAGAGGACGGGGATGTCACCGACAGCGCTGGCTACGAAGATGCTAAGAACGAACAGGCCTTCATCGAGGGACGAATCCTGACCCTGGAGTCGTTGCTCCAAAATGTGACCATCATCGAAGAGGGAGGGCCGACTGATACAGTTCACCTGGGCACCTGGGTGACCGTCGCCGAGGGCAACAAGGAGCCTGAAACATTTCACATCGTGGGCTCCGCTGAGGCCGACCCCAGCAACGGCTGTATCTCCAACGAATCTCCCGTCGGCAAGGCCCTTTTGGGACACCGGGTTGGCGATGAAGTGGCTGTCGAAACACCCAACGGCCTGATCCATTTCAAGATATTGGAGATTCGTTGATACTGTTGCAAGTAACAACTGGGAGCTTACCTCATCCAGGCCCAGCTCGAATGTAGGGTCAGCAATCAGCCGATGGAAAAACTCTCTGACCTAGAGCGACAGCGTCGCCTAAAACTGAATCGTATCCTGGAAAAGGGTGTTGATCCCTACCCGGCTCGCGCGGAGCGCACTCACACTACCGCTGAGGCAATCAATGCCTTTGAAAGTGGCGAAGGGACATCAGGTGAACGGGTCAGCCTGGCCGGCAGGGTAGTTAGCGTGCGGGTCATGGGCAAATCTACCTTCGCCCACATCGCCGATGGAAGCGGCCGCATCCAGATCAATCTGCGCCATGACACCCTCGGCGGGGAGAAGTACGATCATTTCCGGCGTGATTTCGACATCGGTGATTTCATCAGCGCCGTAGGCACCCTCTTCCAAACCCGCACCGGCGAAATCACCCTTCAGGTCGAGGATTTCACCATGCTGGCTAAGTCACTCCGTCCCCTCCCAGAAAAATGGCACGGCCTGCGGGATGTGGAGACCCGCTACCGTCAACGGTACCTGGACCTCATCGCCAATGAAAAGGTGCGGCACATCTTCACCACCCGGAGCCGGATTGTGACAGCCATGCGACACTTTCTCGATAGCCGTGGTTTCCTCGAGGTGGAGACACCGGTCCTGCAGCCCCTCTATGGCGGCGCCACGGCCCGCCCCTTCGTGACCCATCATCACACTTTGGACCAGACCCTGTACCTGCGCATCTCCGATGAACTGTACCTCAAACGGCTCATCGTCGGCGGCTACGAGCGGGTGTACGAGATAAGTAAGGACTTTCGTAACGAGGGCATATCCACCCGGAACAATCCAGAGTTCACCATGATGGAGTGCTACCAGGCCTACGCTGACTACAACGATATCATGGTCCTGGTGGAGGAGATGATGGCTGCCATTGCCCAAGAGGTGCTGGGGAGCCTGCATCTAGTATACCAGGGGCACGAGATTGACCTGACCCCTCCCTGGCGGAGGTTGACCCTGCGCCAGAGCATCCTGGATGAGACAGGGATTGACATCGAGGCCCATCCCGACCTGCAAACCCTCCAGGCCAAAGTCGAAGAGATCGAGCTCGCAGTAGAGACTCAGCCCACCTGGGCCAAGCTGGTGGATGAGCTTCTGAGTGAATACGTCCAGCCCAAGCTGGTGCAGCCTACTTTCATCATTGACTACCCGGTGGAACTCTCGCCCCTGGCCAAGAAAAAGCCCGAAGCACCCCATCTCGTCGAACGTTTTGAGCCCTTTGTAGGTGGTCTGGAGCTGGGGAATGCTTTCTCCGAGCTCAACGATCCCCTCGATCAGCGAGCCCGTTTTGTCGAACTGGCCAAGGCCAGGGAAGCAGGTGACGAGGAGGTCCACCCTGTGGATGAGGACTACGTAGCCGCCCTGGAGTATGGGATGCCGCCCACGGGCGGATTGGGTATCGGTGTTGACCGCCTGGTTATGCTTTTCACTGATCAACAGTCCATCCGCGAGGTGATCCTCTTCCCGCAATTGCGGACAGTGGAGTAACACGGCGTAATGCGTAATAC
>JBHIDP010000114.1:0-8584 GCA_046760185.1 Anaerolineae bacterium | reverse complement strand
CGTACATCAATACCCATCGGCTCATTCTCGCCACGGAGGTTTCTGTAACTGACAGTGCTCGCTCTGTTTTTGAACTTTGTTGCCCTTTGCCTCCCATGAAACACGATTCCTACTCTGCTCTGGAACACCGCTTCCTGGCCCGTGGGCGGAGCCTTCTATTTCTGCTATTGAGTCCAGTGGTGAAGCTGCTGACCAACATCCCCTTTGTCACTCCCAACGTCGTGTCTGCTTCGCAGGTGGTCCTGGCCGTTGGCATAGTTGCTGTGGTGCCCACTCGCCCCAGGTTGGCTTTCGTTATCTTCGCCGCTACGCTCCTCATTGATGGTCTGGACGGAGCCCTGGCTCGCCATACAGACCGGGCCACGCCCTTCGGCTCCCTCTTCGACCAGTTCTGCGATCATGCCCGGGAGACAATCGTCATCGCCATCCTGGCCTGGGCAGGAGCCCTGAGTCCCTTCTGGGCGGCCATCTACCCCTTTGTCTACGCAGCCTTCAACCTGACCCTCTACCTTTGCAACCGTTATGGGACCCCTTTGCCACTGGCCATCAAGTCATACCTGGTAGTCTATCCAGCCATCTTCGCCTATCTGTGGTTCGGGCACAACTGGCTGGATGGGGCCGTGATCCTGTCTATAACCTTGATGGGAGCCGTTATGGTTCAGGGTTTGGCCAAGCTGCATGGAACCCTTGGTGAGCAAATAGCTTGACTGACTCAGGCATTGACGAATTGAAAGATATGACTGGTAAAGCAGAAATGCATGAGGCGGAGAGATTTGCCCTTGTCCACTATCATGAGATCGGGCTAAAGGGGAAGAACAGGCCCTTCTTTGAGAACAGGTTGCGGGACAACATCAAACGCAGCCTGCGGGACCTGGAGGTGGGGAGGGTCTTCAGGATCCCAGGCCGCATCCTGGTGGCCCTCGAAAACGGCGCTCCCTGGGAGGAGATCGAATCGAGGCTGGAAAAGGTCTTCGGCATTGCCTATTTCACCCTGGCCACGAAGGTGCCCCTTGACCTCGATCGCTGGAAGGAGGCCATTGGGCAACAGGTGGTGCATCGGGATTTTTCCACCTTCCGCGTCACTACCAAAAGGCCCAACAAGAACTTTCCCCTTAACTCTCAGGAGATCAACGCCGAGATCGGACGGTTCATCCAGGACCTGACCGGTGCCCCGGTTGATCTCGACCACGCCGATCTGATCGTTCACCTCGAAGTCCTGTACCGCGAAGCGCTCTTCTATTTCGAGAAGACAATGGGCCCAGGTGGATTGCCGACCAGTGTCAGCGGCAAAGTGGGCTGCCTCCTCTCCGGAGGGATAGACTCACCGGTAGCCTCCTTCCAACTGATGAAGCGGGGCTGCCGCGCCCTCTTCATCCACTTCCATAGCTATCCCATGACCACGCTGGCCTCTCAAGAGAAGGTGATTGACATCGTCACCATCTTGAACCGGTACCAGCTCTCGTCACGGCTGTACCTTGTGCCCTTCCTGGACATCCAGAAGGAGGTGGCTTTGAAGGCCCCTCCTCCCTCCCGGGTCATCCTCTATCGTCGCATGATGGCCCGCCTGGGAGAGGCCATCGCCAAGCGGGAAAGAGCCAAAGCCATCGTCACCGGGGAAAGCCTGGGGCAGGTGGCCTCCCAGACCCTGCAGAATCTGGCCACAATCGAGGAGGCGGTGGAGGTACCGGTGCTGCGACCTCTTATCGGCCAGGATAAGTTAGAGATAGTGGAGGAGGCGCAAGCCATCGGCACCTACCCCATCTCCATCCTGCCGGACGAGGATTGCTGCCAGCTCTTCACCCCCCGCCACCCAGCCACCAGGACCGATGTGGCCAGCATCAAGGAGGCGGAAGCAGCCCTCGATATAGACAAATTGGTGGCTCAGGGGCTGGAGAAGCTGGAGCTGAGAAGGTTCCAGTGACACGTCCCTACTCTTCACCCAGCTTCCTGACCACTCCCACCGTCAGGAAGAAGATGAAAGCCAGGTCAACCAGGAAGTAGGAGTTATCAATCAGACCGTGGGCCAAAAAATCAACCATGCTGGCCATCAGGCCCAGCACCAGGGCCCGCCTGTTCCCTTCTGGCAGGCGACGGTACAGCGGCAAGGCCTGGCCAAAGAATCCCCCGATTAGCCATACCCCGGCCACCACCCCCAGAACCCCCAGCCGAGTCCAATAGTCAAGCAGGATGTTGTGCGGATGAGAGAGGTCTGGCTCCCGCCATGCCTCAGGTCGCATGTACCGCGCATACTGGTACAGGAAATTGTCCAGCCCAACACCAAAGAGGGGATGATCGGCGATCATGGCCACGCTTCCCTCCCACAACTTCAGGCGCATGAAGGTAGTCCCCTTCTGGATGTCCAGCAGGGAGCTCAGACGGGCATTACCGACCAGAGGCAAAAGGCTCAATAAAGCCAGGACTATTATAGCCACAGCGGCCAAACGTGCTCGCCTGCCCCGCATGAAACCGATGAACAGGAAGGCGGCGGGCAAGCCCAGCAGCCAGGCCCCTCGAGAGTAGGTGAGGTAGAGACAGAACAGGATCGGCACACCGGCCAGAGCATAAGCCAGGCGACGCCACCATCCTCGGCCAAAGGCAGCCAAAGCGATGACCAGGGGCCCTATCCGCCCCAGGAAGAGGCTGAGGTTGTTGGGAGAGGCATACACCCCACGGATGCGTCTGACCCCCTCGGCGGTGATAATGTCCTGGGTGAAGAAATACTGATAGAGGCCGAAGAGCGAGACCAGCAGGCCAGCCAGGATCAGAGCCTCAACCAGGCGCAGGAGCTTTCTCTCCTCCAGCGGGCTCCCCAGGAGGAGCCAGTAGAGAAGAACCGGCTCCAGCACCACCACCCGGAACTCTCGGGCGGCTACACCAAAGTTTGCGGCTATGGTTAGAGAGAATAGACAAAGGAGAGCGAAGAAAATGACCGCATAGTCAAGACCGGAGGCCCGGCTGACGATACCGGAGACGAAGCCCCTTACACCCTTCGCCCCTTCGATAAACTCAGGACACCGCTCGGGCAGACGAATTCCAGAACTTTCAGCCCAATCCACGACCCACCGTCCTACCCAGCCAGCGAAAGTGACCAGGGTCAGTATCTCGACCATGGAAAACATCTTTCCGCCGATGTGCTTGGGGTAGAGGAAGAAGGGGATGGCCAGCACGGCCAGGGTCAGACCGAGGTCCGGGCGCAGATAGATCAGTAGGGCGAGGACGACCAGGCTGAAGAAGGAGAGGGGCAGTCCGGGCACGAAGTAGAAGAGGGCTGCTGCAGCCAGAGTCACCCCCACTTGAGGAGCTTCGCCCAGGTGTTGATAGGCCGTCTCGAAGCGGCGTATCCACCGCAGCCATGGCCAGGGATAGAGGAGGCGAAGCAGCCGCCAGGAGACCACCAGGGCTGTCCCAGCCAGCAGGATGAGGGATAGCCGGTAGGGGAGGAAATTCTCCTCGCGGATGACGGTCCAGCCAACGATAGCCCACTGACCCCAGCCTCCCTGGGCCACCAGGCGGGCCTGATGAGGAGTGTCGGCCAGGCCCCTGGCTACAGTTACGGTCTCAACCTTCGGTATGCGGTCGTAGAGAGTGAGATACGAACGGCCCTGTCCATCTTGGGGTAATCGGTTGGCTGCTCCCCCATCAACCGTCACGTAGAGGAGCGCCCGGTGGTTCCCCTTGCGCACCGTGACATCAAGGCCGGTTCCCCGAAAGGGGATGAGCAATTCATCTCCAGTCTGGCCGATGTCGGCCCCCCAGGGGGAGAGACGCCACTTCCCTATATATCTGGCCAGGTAGTGATCGGCCGCATAGTGCCCTACATGAGCCAGCGGTGGAGTAGCCAGTTGCTCCTGTATCAAACCTAGCAGCAGACGTGGTTCGCCATCCTCTGTCACCAGGGCGAAGCCCCAGCGGGGATCATCGGCCGGGGCCTGGGGTTGGAAGTGAGAGAGGGTCATCACCCCCAACCAGGGCCACTCCTCCTGGGCGCGCTGCATGGCTTCCAGAGTACGTCGGGCCTGAAGCTCCTCAGCGTCCGTACCCCAGGGAGAAGACCGACCTCGCCAGCCATGCGGCAGGCTGTTCCAGCCGAACTCCACGGCCCAGACAGGTTTGTCTCCATCTCCCTGAGCAACCATCTGTTCGCGCAGCAGAAGGACCCGGGAGAAGTTGAGGACCTCAGCGGCAACCCGCCGGTCCTGGGGCCCCGACCAGAACCCGTACGGTTTGGCGGCCAGGATGTCAAAGAAACTCCCAGCACCAGCAGCATACATCCCCCGCAGGAACTGAGACTCATTCAGGTTCAGGGGGCCATTCTCAGTGGTAGGGGCCAGGCCAGCGCTCAGCACCAGGGAGTCAGGATCAGCCCCTTTGATCTGAATGTATCCTTCACGCAGCAGGGCAGTGTAGGCCACCGGATCAACGTAACGATGGCCCCAATGAGACTGGATGTTGGGCTCGTCCCAGACCTGGTAGTGATCAACGGTCGCTCCGTAACGTTCGGCGAAAGCCCTGGCGAAATGCCCGAAGTCGGCCAATTCAGCGGGCGGGCCATAGGGATTGTCACGGGCATCCTCTTTTCGGGCCCAGGCAGGGGAGGTATCAAGCACGGCTATCAGTTCCAGGCCATGCTCCTGGACAGTCGTCACTATACGGTCCCAACTTTCCCACCGAAAATGACCTCTCTCTGGCTCTATCTCCGCCCATGGAAAATATTGTCTGACCCAATGAAAACCAGCAGCTTTGATAGTCTCCAGGACTGTCTCCAATTCCGCCCCGTCGTACTGCTCCAGGGAGACGTTGAGGCCGTAGGGATAGACAGCCGCCAGCGGGATGTCGGGAGGGGGACCCAGGGTAACTCCCCGGTAGCGCCAGTGGTGATAGGAAACAACCGCCCAAGTCACAGTTCCCAGAAGGATCAGGCAGGCGCCGTAGATGAATATCCCCAGGAGGGCCATCCTGCCCTCCACCCTCCGTTCCGGTAACAGAGTTGTCATCAGCTTAGAACACATCTGTCCCTCACCGGGTCGTAGTTTCACTGGGACCAGCGGGCATAGGAACTGGCACCATCGCGGGTAAGGGCACGTACTCCTCCATCGTGCAATCCAACCAGATAGAGATTCCCTTCATGCTCAACGATCAGTTGGTCACCTTGGGGCGACCATGCGGCCTGGGGCATGGCTAAGCCGCCCCCCTGGGCAAAGGGAAATAGTTGGCGGCGATTGCTGCCATCCCCATCCATGACGTAGAGATCATAGCGGCAGTTCTGTGAGTCGGCCGGGTACTGAGCCTGCCCATAGGTGATCAGATCCACCAGTTGTCCCGATGAATCCCAGCGAGGTGGTGACCAGGTAGGAGAGGCCCACATCCCAGCTTGGGAAACCAATTGAGCCTGTATTTGACCGTCAACGCTCAGGACCCAGATGTCGAATGCCTTACTTTCCTCTGGAGTCTCATCCCCCAACGGAGGGCCATGCACCACGGTAGCCAGATAGCGGCTGTCGGGCGACCATGTCACTGTGGGAGTCCAGACCCACTCGCTGTAGGTGTGGTAGGGAGCGAAAGTGAGCAGGGGGCGACGTTCCCAGGCCTCCAGGTCAATGATCCCTACTTCATCGGGTCGGGCATAGGCGAACCGCAGCCCATCGGGTGACCAGACGTAAGTGGTGCCCCACCAACTATATAGTTGTTGGCTGGAGGATGGCAGCACCTGCACGCCCTCGCCGCCATCAAGCGGGGCGATCCACAGGTCGTTGTGCGCTTTCCAGCCGGGAGCCCCTGGAGTACGCTCAGCAGTGGAATAGGCGAAGCGCTTGCCGTCAAAGGACCATTCCCCGTAGAGCACTCCATCGAGGCCCAGGGGTCGGGGCTCCTCGCCCACGATCAAGGTGTCCACCACCCAGAGGGAGTTCAGGGGGCCGGTCAAACCGGCTGCGCCACCGACCGTCGGCCTTCGGGTGAAAAGAAGGTAACGACCGTCTGGAGAGAGGTCAAAGACCCGGCCATCGAGGTCACCGGCGAAAGTTAGAGGCCGTTTGTTGGTGCTGCTCTGGCGCATCACCCAGGCATTGCCATTGGAGATGTAGGCTACTGTGCCCTCGATGGGGACAGTAGGTATGCTCCCCTGGACACCTACCAGCACCACCTCGGCCTGGGGCTCTTCCAGTACCTCTGTGCCAAGGAGTTGCCTCTCAACCTCACGCCCATCCTCATACCTGACCAGATAGGTAGAAACCTCCTGCCCGTTGACCCCCAGTTGCACCATGCGGGCCTCCCCTTCAGGCACGGCCTCATCCTTGACCACCTTCCTCTCAAAAGGGATGGTACGATACTCTACCACAGTCTCCTCATCAATGCGGGTCACCACGATGGTGGCGCTACGCCCCACCTCCTCCCAGAGGTCAGGTTCCACGCGGTCTATCTCCCCCAGTTGCACTCCCGCTTCGGCCAGTACCTGCCGTACCGTGGTGGCTTGGGTCATGATCACCTTGCTGCCGCCGTCAACCTCCACCACCACCCGCCTTTCGGCCCCACAAGCGAGCAGGGTGGGAAGCAGGATCAACAGCAGAAAACACCTTCTCCAGCCCGCGCTTTTCACCACACCAACTCCTCCGGCGGGCTTTATCCTACCACAAACGGTCCTTGGGAGCAACAGAATGCCTCTGCACCTTTTGCACAGTCCGAAACCTGCGCCGTCAGGCTTCGTCCTGAGGGGCTCAGCCCCGAAGGGCGCACGGAGTCTCACAGCCACCCCAGGAAACAGCTCCAAGACTGCCTGGGTGAGCTGTGACACCTCTCGCAGCCGGTTTCCTGCCAGGTCCCCCACCAGAGATGTGGGTATGGGTAAACTCAGGGAAGAAAAAGGGAAAGGCCCCAATCGGCGATAAAGCGATTGAGGCCCTCTCTTCTCTGAAAAGCTACGCTGCTTAAGTTGGTTTGATCAGTACCTTCAACGTTTCGGGACGTGAGGCCTGCTCAAAGGCCTGCAAACCGTCCTCCAATGGATAGACTGTGTCAATCAAAGCTCTGACGTCCACCAGTTGCCGTTCCAAAAGCCGCAGGGCCGGGGTAAAAGGGCCACAGCGCGAGCCCACAACCCTCACCTCGTCCACCACCAGCGGCGTCATGGCCGTCTCCACCGCCCCGTGAAAAGTGCTCTTGAGGACGATGGTGCCACGCGGTTTCACCAGTTCCCGCGCCCGTTCGAACCCGCCCGGATGCCCGCTACAGTCAACAACTACATCCACTTTTACGTCCAGCTCATTCTTGCCCTGGCTTGCCAGATGAATGGCCATACCCCGCCTCCTCAGGATGTCCAGCTTGTGAGCGTGGTGACCAATGGCTAACAGGTCGCAGCCAACCAGGCTCAACACCTGAGCTACCAGGAGACCCAGCTTACCATCCCCCAGGACAATGACCTGGTCGGTTGGCTTCAGGTGTACCTGCTCCAGGATCTCCAGGGCTGCGGCCAGAGGCTCGACAAAGACAGCTTCCTCGTCAGTCACTCCCTCGGGGACAATATGCAGGTTTCTGCCAGGCAGAACCAGATACTCGGCCAGAGCCCCATCACGCCCCCAGATGCCCAGAGTTGAGCGATTTGGACAATGGGTCGGTGAACCTTCCAGACAGGTGGGACAGGTGCCGCAGTAGCAGTTGATCTCTCCCACCACCCGCTGACCGGCCAGCTCCCCATCCTCGGCCAGGCCCACAAACTCGTGGCCCAGAACCCCCTGGAAGCCCATGTACCCTTTGATGATCTCCAGATCAGTGTTGCAGATACCGGCCACCAGGACGCGAATCAGAACCTCGCCCGAGGGCGGTTGCGGTTGTGGGTACTCCTCTACCAGATTCAACTGGCCGTCATACACCAAGGCATGCATCAAATCCCCATCCCATTTGAATCTGGCTAAAATAGGCTGAGGAGTAGAGCCTTCAGGCGGAAAAACCGGCTCACCTGTCCTGGCGCACAGGTGCCAGGGAAAGCCTTGACTCCAACTTGTTTCAGCCACACTCGTCCCATCTCACTCCGGTACACCCCAGAGGGGCTTGCCGGTGGTCTTGAAGGTATTGGACTGACTGTCAAAGATGCGGGAATATTCACCAACCTTGATGATGGTGCCATCCCGGTCAACAGAGAAGTACCAATACCGATTGTTGATGCAACCGGCCGGGCAATCCTCCCAACCTTGCCTGAAGACCAGGTCCCAGCCACCCTCCCGTTCAATGACGGTGATGTCGGTCGGAGCACCGATCACATCCTCAGGTACTCTCTCCACCTCCTTCACCTCTGGATAGCGGGCTTTGACCGCGGCGATAGCTTCTTCCTCATCGGTTATCGGTGTCGGTGTAGCTTTGGCCCCGACCTCTTCAGCCGTTGCCGTTGCCGTAGGAATCGGTGCACCCTCGGTCTCGACCTCTTCAGCCGTTACCGTTGCCGTCGGCAATGGGGGCGGTGATTCCAGAATCATCGGGGCAAGGGTGGGCTCAGGCATTGGGGAGGCAGCCGGACCACAAGCCCCCAGCACCAGCGCTACCGCCAACAGAAGAAGGACCCGAGTTTTGATCATCTCAGCTAACCTGTCCTTAG
>JBHIDP010000113.1:0-8623 GCA_046760185.1 Anaerolineae bacterium | reverse complement strand
CAGAGAGCTTGTCACCATGTCGTAAAGTTCTTTAGCGCTCAGTTCCTGAAGAGTATAGCACTGACCACCCAGTCTCTGGGCGATGGCTTGAGCCAGCCCGCGGTCAAAGGCCTCATGTTCAGTGTTGATCACCACGGAACGAATACCGCTCTGCTTGATCATGCTTGCCACGCGCAGGGCTTCCTCCTGTGGTGGCAGGGAGGTAATAGATACATTGCCTGCCCCATCGGTAAGGAGGATCAGGAGAGGCATCACCTCAGGGTTCCGCCTTCTCTCCCTGGTAATCACCTCGTGGGCCAGGAGCAGGCCGCTGGAGAGAGGGGTCTTGCCTCCGACCGGGATAGAGCGTAGAGCCTTCTTGGCCAGGTCCACGCTGGAGGTGGGAGGCAGGATCAGCCTGGCCTCCTCCTTCTGAAAGGTGACAAGCCCAACCTGGTCCCTCTTCTGGTAGGCGTCCTGCAAGAGGGACAGGACTGCCCCCTTGGTAGCAACCATCCGTTCGGCGGCGGCCATTGACCAACTGGCATCAACCACAAACAAGACCAGATTGGCTGCTCGCCGGACCCGCACCTTCTGCTGCAGGTCTTCCATTGTAACAGCCAGAGCTACATCGTTCCGCTCCCGATGGATTTGATGAGGGGCAGCCTGACGCAGAGTGGCGTCAAAGGCGATATCGGTAACGTTCCCCTGGGCTGCTCGACTGAAGATATACCGCCCACGCTTCCGCGAGGTCCTGGTGGAGCTACGCCTGCCGGCTTGGCGGCGGGTGAGGCGGTCAAGAGAGGTTTGCAAGAGACGGGGCTGGAAAGGCTTCCCCACAGGCACCGGCATGTCTGTCTTGGGGGATCGCAGATTGGAGGAAGTATCGTTGTGCTCGCTCTTCAGGAGGTCTTGCCCGGCCTTGAGTTCCGTCTCAGGCGAGGACTCATGCTGCTGCTCGTTTTTTTTTACCCCAGCCGTCGGATCATCGGCCTGCAAGGCAAGGGGCATCTCCTCCCTGGCTGCCGCTTTGGCCTGTTCCAGACGACGTTCCAGTTGCGCTATTTGAATCTCCGTTTCCTGGAATGGCTTGCGCTTCAGGCGGTGGGGAAGGGCCAATTCGGCCGCAAGAAGAATATCAACACTGCTGATGCTCTGGCGGCCTTCAAAAGCAGCGTGGGCTAGAGCTGCTTTGAGGATTACGATGTCGCTGCGGTGTCCGTCCACCTCCAACTCGGCTGTCAGATCGGCGATGGCGTAGAGATCCTGGGGAGTGTAGACTACCTGCCGCAACCCCTTCTGGGCACGGGCGATCTCAGCAGACAGGCGCTTTTCCTCCTCATGCCAGACAGCGTGAAACCTTTCTGGGTCCCTCTCAAACTGAATGCGCCGCTCCAGTATCTCCATGCGAGCTGAGGGGTCGGTGATGCTTCGGATCTCGACACAAAGCCCAAAACGGTCCAGGAGCTGAGGGCGCAATTCCCCCTCTTCGGGGTTCATGGTGCCCACCAGGATGAACTGAGCCGGATGGGAGAAAGAGATCCCCTCCCTCTCCACCACGTTGACCCCCATGGCCGCCGAGTCCAAAAGGAGATCAACCACGTGGTCATCCAGCAGGTTGACCTCATCCACGTACAATATACCCCGATTGGCAGCGGCCAACACCCCTGGCTCGAAATGCTTTTCCCCCTTCTTTATGGCCTTCTCGATGTCCAAAGTGCCTACCACCCGGTCCTCCGTGGCGCTAACGGGCAGGTCTATCATGCGCGTCTTGCGTCGCACTACTGCCAGTTCCTCACCTCGCTGGCGACGGGCCAGGCAGTAGTCACACAAGTGGTTCAACTGACCAGGATCACAACTGAAAGGACAATCGGCCACCACATCTATCCCTGGCAGTAGGTCGGCCAAGGCTCGCACAGCCGTGGACTTGGCAGTGCCTCGCTCTCCCCGGATGAGAACCCCACCAATCTGGGGATTAATGGCATTCAGGATCAGAGCCCGCTTCATCCTCTCCTGGCCCACGATGGCTGTGAAAGGGAAGATGGGTATGATGCGGCTGTTTCTCTCCTGTCGTCCCTCTTGGTTAATGGTCATGGCAACAACCAGTATACAGGCTTTCACCCTGGCTGTCAATTTTGAAACGGTTTTCCAGGCGACAGGCAAAGAGACCTTGCCGATGGGCAGAGATTGAACCTGGGGCTATCGGTGAACCACTGCTCCACTGCGCACCCCCACCCTAAATGAACTGAGTTGGGACCTTTTTCCTATAGACGGCAGAGGTATGGGGACGTACAATCATTTGAGTCTGGCTAAAATCTGTGGAGGAGTGGAGCCTTCAGGCGGATAAAACCGGCTCACCTGTCCTGGCGCACAGGTGCCAGGGAAAGCCTCGACTCCCACAAGTTTTGGCCACGCTCCAATCATTTTACAGAACTATCGGACCCTCTATCACCAGCGAGGACGACATCCAGATTCCAGAAAGGAGAAGAATCATGAGGACGTTCGTGAGCCTCAGACTTCGGCGAGCTCAGTCGAGCCGTCGAACGATGAAGAAAGGCAGGACCATAAGGTTGATCCTGGTAGCAGCGTTCGGACTAGTGGTGCTTCTGGCGGTGCCGGCTGTGGGGGCACAGAGTGCGGCCCTATCGGTCTCCCCTACCTCCCTGGACTTCGGGCCGGTTGCGGTAGGGAGTCGGGCCAAACTGAGTTTTGAAATCACCAACGCCGGCGACGAGGCGTTACAGTGGCAGGCCCACGAGGCCATCAAATGGGCTTACATGTATCCCCGTGCTGGCCGGCTGAGGGCTGGTGACTCGGCCACTGTGTGGGTGATAGCCAGGCCTAACCCTCGGACGCTGCTGGGGGAGAACTTCGGCACCATAGAGATCCGTACCAAAGCCGGTGAGACGGCCACGGTTGAGGTCAGTATCGAGGTAATGGAAAGGGAAGCTGCGCCCTGGCTGGGAGTCTCTCCCCGGGCCCTCAACTTCCGCACCGCCTCTGAGGCCAGCAAATCGTTTCGGATTTTCAACACCGGCCATAGGGACAGCACCTTGAGCGGCACCATCACCACCAGCCATAGTTGGCTCTCAGTTGAGCCAACCAGTTGGAGTGGGAACACGCAAACTGTCAAGGTAACGGTGGATGCTACCGACCTTGAAAGTGGTCGCTACCGGGGGTCGGTGACTGCAGAGTCCAATGGTGGAACCAAGTCAGTACGGGTCTACTTGAACGTGCCCTAAGGACCTGACCCTGGCCTACAGCGGTTCGAAAAGGGGAGGGCGGCTTTAGTTGTGGCGAAGCTGCCCTCCCCCATTCTGTTCTGGACAATGTTACTGAACCGATCTGGGTGTAAAGTAACCGAGCAGAATAGCCAGTTCCCTCCCAAAGAAGGTCCAAAGCCACAGCATGATGGCCAAAGAGGCGATCAGAGCCATCAAGAAAAGTAGTCCACTGGAGTATAACTTTGCTTGTAGCCGCAACTGCTGCTGAACCTCCCAGTTTTCCGGTGCAGCCGGAGCAAGATCAAAGCCAGAAGGAGCCTCCTGCCCCACCGCTTCTTCCCCCAGCTCAATCTGCCGACGCCGCTCCCCCACAACGCTGTCCCATTCACCCCTGATCGTCCTACGGAAAGGAGAATAGTCCCGAAGGTAGATAGCGATCATCGTACCGATGTATGCTATCAAAACGCCAATGACTATGAGTAGCGTTCCCCTGTCTATGAACGGTAGCTCCATCTATGCACAACTCCGCCCTGGGTCGAGCCTCAAAGTACCCGTGCAATAATCACTTTCTGCTTTCGATTTCATCTACAAGAAGCAAAGTCGGACGCAATATAGATACTATTTCTGCACGAGTGCAAAGCCTAGCCGATTATAGCAGCCCTTGCCTCACTTGACAATTGCTTTTATCGGACCGAAACGACTCCTTTTTCTTTTCGCCTCGTTGGTGGTAGAATAGGGTAAAGCAACAGATCACCAAGTACAGACTGAAGAGGAGGACCAGGCTGTGAAGGTCAAAGTAGCCGCTGTGCAATTGAACACCAAAGACAACAAGGAGGAGAATCTGTCGAGTGCCGAGCAATTCATTGACCAGGCAGTCCAGGAGGGAGCACAGTTCATAGCCCTCCCGGAGACATTCAATTTCCTGAGCGAGGATGAGGACGAAACCCGGGCCAATGCCGAAGAGATTCCCGGTCCAACCATCGAAAGAATGATGGCCAAAGCGAGGGAGCATGGGGTCTTTCTCCATTGTGGGAGCATCGCCGAAAGATCGGCGCAAACGACGAGGCTGTTCAACACTACAGTGCTCCTTGGCCCCCACGGAGAGATCATAGCCAGGTACCGTAAGATACATCTGTACGACGCCGACCTGGGACCCGACCTGAGATATCTGGAGTCGGCCCTCTACGAGCCGGGCCGGGACATTGTCAGCCTGGAAGCGGGTGGGATGAAGATAGGGTTGACCATCTGCTACGATCTCCGTTTTCCCGAGCTTTTCCGTATCCTGGCGGTGAGGGGGGCAGAGGTAATCTTCCTCCCGGCGAACTTTACCTTCCACACCGGCAGAGACCACTGGGAGGTATTGATCCGCGCCCGGGCCATAGAGAATCAACTGTTCATGGTGGCACCGGCCCAGGTGGGATATTACGGGCCGAGGAGACGCACCTATGGGCACAGCATGATCGTGGACCCGTGGGGCCGTATCCTGAGTGAAGCTCCGGATGAACCTTCGGTGGTAACGGCTGAACTGGACCTGGCCACCCTGCATGAGGTGCGCCAGCAACTCCCCTCCCTGGCCAACCGGTGTCCGGCAGTCTATCAAGGGGAGGAGCCTCTGGTGGAGGTGAGGGTTTAGGGGTTAGGGTTTAGATGATAGTTATTGCCAGTCCAAACGGTGAGGTTGGAATTGAGGAGGCGATGACCGTCCTTCGTCAGGGGGGTAGCGCCCTGGATGCAGTAGAGGCCGGCATCCGGGCCGTGGAGAGCAACCCCGACGAGCATAGCGTAGGGTACGGGGGCTTGCCCAACCTCTTGGGGGAGGTAGAAGTTGACGCCAGCATCATGGACGGTCGGACCCTGATGGCGGGAGCTGTAGGGGCGGTAAAGGGGTACGAACATGCCATCTCCATCGCCCGCAGAGTAATGGAGCACTTGCCCCACGTCATGCTGGTCGGTAGCGGGGCGGAGCGGTTCGCTGCTGAGATGGGATTCGTCAAGAAGGAGCTTCTGACTAAAGAGGCCAGGGAGATATGGGAGGGTAAGCTGCGAGACAAGCTCTCCCCAGACGAACAGGAGATGGTGCGTCGCTTCGAGCGCCTGGGTGAGCTGGTCAGGCTGGCAGCCGATCCGGAGAAGGCACAAGGGACAACGAACTTCATCGCCCAGGATGCGCGGGGGGATATCGCCAGCGGGGTCAGCACCAGCGGTTGGTCATGGAAATACCCAGGACGACTGGGAGACTCCCCCATCATCGGGGCCGGCAACTACGCTGATAACAGATATGGGGCCGCTACCTGTACCGGGTATGGAGAGATGGCTATCCGCTGCAGCACGGCGCGCAGTGTGGTACTGTACATCAAGATGGGGCTCTCGCTGGAAGGGGCCTGCCGTGAGGCCCTTGAGGACCTGCGCACTCTGACCACCCCCTTCCCCGGCGGGATGCACATCCTGGCTATGGACAGGGAAGGGCACCACCTGGGCGTGACCAATGAGAAAGATCGAGAGGTATTCTATATATTCATGACGGACAAGATGAGTCGGCCTGAAACCAAGCCAAGGTTGGTAATGGCATAACATGAGAAGAAAGAAGGAGATACTGTTCGATGAAACTTCTGAAAAAGCTATCTGAGTCCCAAGGGATACCGGGGCGAGAGGACAGGATCAGGACTCTGGTCACCGAGGAGATGCGCCCCCTGGTTGATGACTTACGTATTGACCCCTTGGGCAATGTCATCGGTCACAAACGGGGTAAGGGCAAAGTCAAGGTCATGATCGCCGCCCATATGGATGAGATCGGTTTCATGGTGAACCATATAGATGACAAGGGATTCCTCCGTATCCTGCCCGTGGGTGGTTGGGACCCGCGCACCATGATCGCCCAACGGGTAACGGTCCATGGGCAACAGGACCTTCCGGGGATCATCGGTACCAAGCCGGTCCATATCTTGACCGAGGAAGAGAAGAAGAAACCACTCAAAGTCAAGGATTTCTTCATTGACGTGGGGCTCCCTCCCGAAAAGGTAAAGGAGTTGGTCAGTGTGGGTGATGTTGTAACCATGGTCCAGGAGATGAGCGAGATCGGTGAGGCGGTAACCGGCAAAAGCTTCGATGATCGCTTGGGGATTTATGTCATGTTGGAGGCGTTACGGAAAGTACCCAAGCACGAAGTGGACATCTATGCTGTAGCCTCGGTCCAGGAGGAGGTGGGGTTGCGCGGGGCGATCGTCTCCAGTTACGGAATTGAGCCCCACGCGGGGATAGCCCTGGATGTGACCATCGCCAGCGATACCCCCGGCAGCGAAGACCATGAGCGGGTGACGCTCATGGGCGGTGGTACTGCTATCAAGCTGATGGACTCCAGCTCTATCTCTGACTACAAGCTGGTGCAGTTCTTCAAAGATATCGCCGCGGAAAGGAAGATCAAGTACCAGTTAGAGATCCTGCCCCGTGGCGGCACTGATGCCGGCGCTATTCAACGCACAAAATCAGGGGCGCCGGTTATCACCATCTCTATCCCAACCCGCTATGTTCATTCGGTGGTAGAGATGGCCCACAAGGAGGATATCCAGGCCTCTATTAATCTCCTGACTGCCTTCCTGGAGGTGGCCCACCAGGGCCTCTTCACCACTCAGGGGTAGCCAATCGGTATTGACATACGGTTATGGACGTGATATAATCTAAAAGGGAGGGGGCCAGCCCCTCTACACTTTTCAGTGGGACAGATCGGAGGAGGGAGAAAATGAAACTTCAGGATTATCCCCGACCGGCCAACGACAACAGGCGTGGCATCCACGCCGTGGCCAGCCCCTATCACAACTACGATCATGACGTCTGGGTTCGGGAGCTGCAGGAGCTCAACATGAAGTGGTACAAGATCCTGGATGACGGAGGGTCATGTTACCAGTTCTGCGACAAGATTCTGGCAGCTGGCATCACCCCCATCGTGCGCCTCTACCAACCCCAACACAACCCGGGCGGCCTTGAACCGAAGGCTCTGGAAACCATCTCGATCCTCGTCTCCCTGGGCGTACGCTATTTCGAGATCAACAACGAGCCCAACCTGGAAATAGAGTGGAAAGAGGGAGAGTGGCAGGATGGGGGCCGGCCAGAGACGGTGATGGAGTACTGGATCAAGGATGCAGCAGAGGTAATCGAGCGGGGTGGCCTTCCGGCCTTTCCGGCCCTGGCTCAGGCCGGCATTGATCCGGCCCATGGCAGCGTCAACTGGACGGTGAGAGCCTTGCGCTGGTTGGCAGACAACGCTGCAACACAGGCGCGAGACATCTTTGAGAACGGTGGCTGGATCGCTGTTCACGCCGCCACCTTGAACCACCCCCTGGATTATCCCTACGATGACGTCAACCAAAAGGGAAAGCCCTTGACCAGCCAGGAATACAATGCCCATCCAGCCGGGGCCTGGGGCAACCAACCGATGGAGGTCATCAATGACTGGCGGGCCAGTGACAAGAACCCCGGTCACACCGTCATGGATGACGATAGTTGTCTCCTTGGCTTTGAGGTACCGATCAAGGTGCTGCGTGAGACCTTCGGCCTGACGCTGCCGGTCATGTCCACAGAAGGCGGAGTCTTCCCCCCCAAGCCGGGCACCTTCACCGTGTGGGACCGACGCTATCCGGGGTATGACGTGCACGGCCATGCTGAGAGGACGGTGGAGATGTTCACCTGGCTGGAGCAGGAAGCCCCTGACTACTTCTTCGCCATGTGTCCCTGGCTCATCGCCAATGAGCGCATGAACCACTTCAATCCGGCCTGGACCCACGATGCCTGGTACCAGGAGGAGCCTCTCCCGGTGGTGGGGGCGGTGAAGGGCATGCCCAAGACCACCCGCCCTCCGATCAAGGAAGAAGCAGTTGAGCCAGTGGTGACGGTGCCGGAAGCGCCTCCGGCCGTTCCAACAGCGGAGGAACCGGTGTCACATTACCTGCTGCTGGGCCCACCCAGCTCACCGACCACGGCCGTCAATCTTGGCGCAGCCCAGTCTTACATCGCGCAGTTTAACCCCACGGTGGGCTTCAACCCGGAGGAGGCCAAGCAGTTCAAGCACGTCACCATTGTCGGTGGCCCCGACCAGGTCAGCGCCGCCGATGAGCAGGCCCTGCGAGAGGCCGGGTGTCAGGTCGAACGGCTGGAGAACCCCCCGGCGGCCTTTGCCGAATTGGTCCAACAAGGGAAACGTTTCCTGGCCTGACCATGCTGCTCGTGCCTGATCTTTCAGGCCCTGTCCAGGTGCTGGGCAGGGCCTTTCTTTGTACCGCTTGAGAGGAAAGAATGACGTCCCCCAGCCAGTCAGCCGAAAAATCGCTGGTAGTGGCTCTCAAGCGGCTGATGCCTCCACTACGAACGCCGCCGGTAGTGGCGACTTTAGTCGCTCTCAAGCGGCTGATGCCTCCACTACGAACGCC
>JBHIDP010000112.1:0-8760 GCA_046760185.1 Anaerolineae bacterium | reverse complement strand
TGGCCAGACAACGATGGGCTGACTGCCAAAAGACAAAGCCGCTCCCTGTTCAAAGAAGAGCGGCTTTTCCGCTGGGTTCTCTCGGTATCAATCCTCCTGAACACTTTCAGATGGACTTGATCGAGCCTCTGTCACCGGTGACAACCCTTGTTCCCATCCCAACCTTCTTATCTCCAACCGAATCTCAGTATAACAGACTTTCGCCCCTTTGACAACCCCCTATCCGGGGGGAGAGGCAGACCTGACAGGTCTTGTCCCCCACTACTCCAGGTGAAGCTTGCTGTTGACGGTCTCTCGGATTTCCCGCATCCCTATCTCCAGTTGAGGGTAGGCCAGCCAGACCGAGGCCAGGCCGAAGAGGGAGCCGGTGGCGACCCGCAGCCACCAGTTGCTCAGTCGCAACCCGACCAACTGGGTCAGACCGTCTATAGCCATAGGGGTGATCAGGAGCAGGTAGACCGGCAGGGGGAGGGGTCGTAGGCGCTTTCGCACTAGAGCGAAGAGCAGGCCGCCCAGGAAGATGCTGCTGTAAATGGCAAAGTTGCGCTGGCAGTAGGCCATCTGCTGGCCGAGGAGGAAGAAGGAGCGCGAGGGCATCTGGTGGCAAACGAAGCCGTAGGCGAAGTAGATCAGGTTGGCGATTTTGACATAACCGATAGACATCAACAAGGGGGCAAGCAGGGGCAGAGCGGCGTAGGCGCCGACGATGGTATTGAGGGCCAGAAGCCAGTGTTTGGCCAGGTAGAATATGGCCTTGTCAACGGCGATGACCAAATCTCTGGTGCGTCCCGTGACGGGCGTTTTGGGCGCTGCTGGTCTGCGGGTAGGGGTGTAAGCTGGTCTTTGTCCGGCTATGGCCTGGCGGAGCTGAAATTCGCTGATCTTGGAGACCAGGGCAGTCCGACCGTCAACGACGACCACCGGAATGACATCCTTGTACTGCCCGTAAAGGGCTGGGTCTGTGGCAATGTCCACTTCCTCGATAGTCAGCCGGAATTCACCCTGTAGCTTCTTCAGCTTCGACTTGGCCTCTTCACAGAGGTGGCAATCATCCTTGGTGTAGATTGTGGCTGTGTGTAACTCTATCTCATCCATTTGGGTCTGGCTAAAATGGGTTGGGGAATGGAGCCTTCAGGCGGAAAAACCGGCTCACCTGTCCTGGCGCACAGGTGCCAGGGAAAGCCTTGACTCCAACTTTGTTCTAGTCGCATCTCATCGTTCGGTAGCGGCTGTGACATCACAAGGTCAGGCCGGTTCCAAAGACGCGGATGAACCAGGCCGTGATGATCAGCAGTTGGTTGGTGAAGACCAACACTCCCATGAGGATCAGCACCAGACCGCTGACGATGCTTATGGTCCTCAAATGCCTTTTGATTCGCTGTAGGTGTGTGCTCAGGCGATCAATGGCGGCAGCGGTCAGGATGAAGGGCACTCCCAACCCCAGGGAGTAGATGAACAGGAGCAGCATTCCTTGATTAACGGTGCTGGCCTGACTGGCCATGGTCAATATGCCGGCCAGGATGGGACCCACACAGGGGACCCAGCCGATGCTGAAGGCCGCGCCCATGATCAGAGAGCCCAGATACCCCCCGGCCCGACGGGTGGTGAAGTCCACCCTCTTCTCCCGGTAGAGGAAGTCAAGTTTCAGGATACCCATCATCTGCAGACCGAAGGCGATGATGATCAGGCCCGCCAGGCGTACCACTATCGGCTGATAGGTTAGCAGCAACTGCCCCAGCAGGTTGGCTGAGGCCCCAAGGAGGGTGAAGATCAGCGACAGACCGAGCACGAAGGCGGCAGCGTTGAGAACCGCCTCCCAGCGTTGTTGGCGGGTGGGCTCACCGGCCATTTCTTCCACCGACAGCCCGGTGATGTAGCTTAGATAGGCCGGTATCAAGGGGACCACGCATGGAGACACGAAAGATAGGACACCAGCAACCAGGGCCGTGACGAAAGTGATGTTCTGCAAATCCATGGCTTGTTACCTCACTCTGTAGCCCATCACTGACATAGATCATGTGAGCGGCTTTTGGATGCAAATGGTATCGGTTGGGGCTAACCGATTGCTGTGGGATAATGTGGGATAAGTTGTGGGATAGCGTGAGATAGGATACATTTACTTGAAAATGTAGTATGTAGCTCTCTTGTCCCCTATCTTCAAAAGCAGGTCCTTCCGCACCAGGTCCGCCAGGTCACGACGGATTGTCTCTTCACTGACCTCTGGGCAGAGCTCTCGATACTGCCGGTTGGTGATACGCCTGTTCTTGAGCAGGAAGGCCAGTGCTCTTTCTTGCCGTTCGTTGAGGGTGAGGTGGGCCCAAAGGCTGGTATCGGGCTCTTCGGTGAGCAATTGATGGCCGTGGCCGTACAGAGTGACCTTGAAGCCGTTGGCCGTTTCGGTGAAGATCGGCGGTGGCAGGTCTTCATCCTTCATCAGGCGTATCATGCGGTCAATACCGTAGCCAAGCCGCTCGATATACCCCAGATCGGCCAGTACCTGCACGATAGCCTCATTGCGCGAGAAGCGCTCGTCCTTTATGTTCTCCACAGTGATGTGACCGGGCAACCTGCCAGGACTGTAGAACTCAATTCGGTTGGCAAACATGACGATGCGGATCTCGTCGCCCCGGATGCTGTAGTCACGGTGGGCAACGGCGTTGACGATAGCCTCCCGCACGGCCTCGATCGGATATTCGGTTTTCTCCTGCCTCTCCAGCCTCACCAGGTGGGCTCCAACCCGCATGTTACTGGCGACGAAGGCCTCGGCACGGCGGATCTGCTCCGGCAAGGTATCGCGGATGTCCTCGCGCACATACTCATCTCCCATCTCCCTCCCGGCGTAGCGCACGGCAATGATCTCACAACTTTTGAAAAAGCGTGCCGGCTCCCGCCCAAAGAGGAGCAGTCCCGCATGGGTTGGACGGCGTACACCATCCTCCTCAACCAGGCAGCCACGCTTGAGAAGGATTTCCTCCTGGTCAGTGGCGGTCAGGCCGCCAACATTCTCCAGATAGCGTTCAACCTTGTCCTGGTCAAGGTCCTCCATAGTTGCGCCCGCAGTGGAGAGGGATTCAAAACTGACCTCTCCCCGCTCAAGGAGGAGCCGACGCAACTGCTGCGTGCTCATGGCCCGGTTCCTGGTGCCGGCGCGGATCAGATATTTGCCCGACAGGCTGTAGACGTGGGGCAGGCCGGCCGGGATGGCGATGACCAGCACCTTTTTCTCATCCAGGCTGACGATTTCCGGAAGGGGGATGATGAGGGGTGGGTTGCTCAGGGTGGCCGCTTCGAGGGCCTTGTCCCGGGCTGCCTCGGGATGGGCGAGCCCCTCAACGGAACGTCGGCGCTTCCCTAGGCCAACAATGATGGTTCCGCCATCGGCGTTGGCCATAGCCACCATGCTGGTAGCCAGTCTCCGAGCCGTGATCTTTTCTTGCAGTAGATCAACCTGCGGCCCCTTTTTGCCTTGCTTACAAAGGGCCCGTATTTCGTCCGCGGTCAAACTCTTTCCCTTCTTTCCGTGAGGGTGGCCTCTCTACGCAACTGGGGGCGTGAACCCCGCCCCCAGCCGATGAACTCTGTCTCATTGCCGGTGCTGTGCCATGCACCTCCTCATCTCTCAGGGCATACTTTGTAGCCCCTCCTGGAGAACTTCCATGAGCTCTTGAAGAACACCCGAGAAAACTATCACGCCAGCGCAGACCAAGCACAGACAGAGAATCACCAAAACCACAATGATCACGATCCACAGATTGCGCCGGCTCCGTGAAGGTGGTGGGGGAGCCGTGGGAGGAGGAGAGGGAGTTGGAGGAGGGGCTGCTCTTTCGACAGGCTCCGGTGGAGGGGGAGCAGCGGCCATCTCCACCTGGGCCCCACAGTTGCCACAGAAGCGTTCCCCCGCTTTCACTTCCTGGCCGCAAGATGGACAGTTCATAGAGATCATGCTCTTTTCCTGGAAGATTGTTGTGGTACAACGCTGTTACTGGGATTTGGTACGGCTTTTCCTCTTTTTGGATACTTCCGGCAACAGAGCTACGGGCAGCACCTGCTCCATACGATCAACGAAGACGAAATTCAGGTCGCGCTTCACCCGTCTGGGGATCTCCACCATGTCCTTCTTATTCTTCTGGGGAAGGAGCAGCGTTTTCAAGCCAGCCCGGTGGGCGGCCAGCACCTTCTCCTTAAGCCCACCGATGGGTAAAACGCGTCCCCGCAGGGTAATCTCACCGGTCATCCCTACATCGCGGTGCACCGGTCGCTGGATGAGGGCCGAGATAAGGGCCGTGGCCATGGAGATGCCGGCCGAAGGCCCGTCTTTGGGGATAGCCCCTTCGGGTATGTGGATGTGGATGTCCAGCTTGTCGAAGTTCTCAGCTTTGATGCCCAACTCCTTGGCGTGAGCTCGGGCATAACTCAGGGCCGCCTGAGCTGATTCCTGCATCACCTCTCCCAGTTGGCCGGTCAGGATCAGATTTCCCTTCCCCTCCATGAGGGTGGCTTCGATGGGGAGGATGTCCCCACCGGCTGCCGTCCAGACAATACCGGTCGCCACCCCAATCTCATCCTGCTCTTCCACAATTCCGTAGGTAAACCGCGGAGGGCCAAGGTACTTCTCCAGGGACTGGGAGGTCACCTGTTGTGGGGCGTGGCGGCTCTCGGCCACCAACCTGGCCACCTTGCGACAGATGTTGGCAATCTCCCTTTCCAGATTGCGGACCCCTGCTTCATAGGTGTACTCACGGATAATGCGTTGCACCGCCGCCGCGGAGAAACGGAGCTTTTTTAATCCATGCTCCTCCAGTTGGCGCGGTATGAGGAACTGTTTGGCGATCTGAACCTTCTCTTCCTCAATGTACCCTGGAAAGTATATTACCTCCAGTCGGTCGCGTAGAGCTGGAGGGACGGGGTCCAGGATGTTGGCCGTGGTTATAAACATGACCTTCGACAGGTCGTAGGGAACATCCAGGTAGTGGTCCGAAAAGGCATGGTTCTGCTCAGGGTCCAGCACCTCCAGCAAGGCGGCCGAGGGATCTCCCCGGAAGTCCAGGCCCAGTTTGTCTATCTCATCCAGCATAAACAGTGGATTTATGGTCCCGGCCCGCCGCATGGTCTGGATTATCCGTCCCGGTAGGGCCCCGATATAGGTTCGACGGTGGCCCCGAATCTCTGCCTCGTCCCTTATTCCCCCCAGGCTCACCCGCACAAATTTCCGGCCCAGGGCCTGGGCGATGGACTGCCCCAGAGATGTCTTACCGGTGCCCGGCGGACCGACAAAGCAAAGGATGGGGCTGCGCATCTTCTCCAGGGCCAATTTGCGCACCGCCATGTATTCCAGTACCCGCTCCTTGGCCTTCGGTAGACCATAGTGGTTCTCATCCAGGATCTGGCTTGCCTGCTTTATGTCCAGGTTATCCTCAGTCTGCTCTTCCCATGGTAGCTCGATAAGCCAATCCAGATAGGTACGAATGATGCCCACCTCTGGCGCAGCCGCGGGCATACCAGCCAGCCGTTCCAGCTCTTTCTCCGCTTTGGCCTGAGCCTCCTCCGGCATCTGAGCCTCTTTGATCTTCTCCCGCAGTTCGCTGATCTCCTGACCGACGCTACCTTCCTCCCCCAGCTCGCTCTGGATGACCTTCATCTGCTCACGCAGGAAGTACTCCCGCTGGGTCTTGTCCAGTTCTTGCTGGACCTGGGAATGAATCTGGTCCTCCAACTCCAAGACATCCAACTCTTTAGCCAGGAGGACAGTCAGCCGCTGCAGACGGAGGGTGGGGTCAACGATCTCTAGAATCCCCTGTCTCTCTTCCATTCCCAGATTGAGGACGGAGGCGATGAGGTCAGCCAGCCAACCGGGTTCATCCGCGTTCATGGCGGCAACGTAGGCATCTTCCGGGATGCTGTGGCTTAGTTGAGTGCACTTCTCGAAGAGGGTAAGCACCGCCCGCATCAAGGCTTCAGTAGCAGGAGAGCGATCGTAGGACTCAAAGAGAGGGATGACCTTAACTTTGATGTAGGGGTCAACCTGAACGTACTCGATGATTTTGACCCGATGCTTGCCCTGGGTCAAGAGGCTGGTCGTACCATCAGGCATGCGTAACGTGCGGCCGACTGTAATCTCAGTGCCAACGGTGTACAAGTCTTCAGGCCCGGGTTCCTGAACTTCTGCTTCCTTCTGAGCTACAACCACAAGGGTGTTGTCGCCAATCGTAGCGGCCTCAACCGCCTTCAGGGAGCGGTTACGACCCACAAATAGGGGGGTGACCATGTGGGGAAACAACACTGTGTCACGAACGGGGAGGAGAGGATATGTCGGTAGGGTAGTTGATGTCCCTTCAGATAGTCCTTTGGGTTTTGCAACTTTCTTTTTGACCACTGGAAAAACCTCCTGATGGAGTTGGGCTTGACCTCTAGAACCGCTAGCGTCCCTTGCAGGACTGTAGTAAGAGCCTATCCGAAAAACCGCTGTAGTAGTGACTTTAGCCGCTCTGAAGCGGCTCACCTGTCCTGGCGCACAGGTGCCAGGGGAAGCCGCCGCTACGAATACTTTCGGATGGGTTCTAAGCCCGTTGGTGTAGATAATATACCACAATTCCGTAGATTTTCAAATCTGCACCCACATACAGTCCATCAGGAGCGGCGGCTGGGGGGTATCCCCGCTATATTTTTGCCAAAAGGTAGGGCCGGTGGTATAGTAATTTTTCTGAAAGGCAAGGAGGGGATGGTTCCAATAAGACATCTGTCACCGCCTGCCAGGGAACACCTGTCGGTCCTGACCCTGTACCTGCTTTTGTCCCTGCTGTTGACATATCCTCTGCTCTTCAATTTTGCCACTCATGTGCCTGGGGACGGAGGGGACGATCCGGCCCTGGCCTGGAACCTGTGGTGGGTTAAACACACATCGCTGAACCTGAAGGCCAACCCCCTCTACTGCGACTACATGTTCTATCCCATCGGCCTGAACCTGGCCTTCTACACTCTAACCCTGCTCAACGGTGCTCTTTCTATCCCCCTGCAGGCCCTCTTCGGCCTCGTCTCGGCCAGTAATCTCGTCCTCCTTTCTTCCTTCACCCTGAGCGGCTACGGTGCCTTCCTGCTGGTCAGGTATCTGCTAAAGGCTCAGTCTCAGTTCCCAGTCCCCCGGTTTGCCCCTTTTGTGGCCGGGCTGGTCTACGCCTTCTCTTCCAACAAGCTGCTGTACGCCTCTCTGGGCCAATTCAACATCGCCAGTTCCCAATGGATTCCCTTCTACGTGCTCTACCTTTTCAGGAGCGGTGCAGTCACTGGCAGACTGGTGAAAGGGGGCACAGGGGGCGGAAAAAGGCAAAGCTCAACGATATCTTATGACCGGCTGCCCCTTCGAGATGCAGTACTGGCTGGCCTGTTCCTGGTCTTTCAAGCTCTGAGTGAGTTCACCTTTGCTTCTTTTCTGTTGGTCTTCACCCTTTTGTATGTTGTCTTCTGGTTGATCTTAAGGGGTGGCTTCGGTTCGGCCGCTCTCCTGCCCTTCTGGTGCAACCTGGCCGTCATCGGGGTCCTCTTCGTCTGTGGCCTAGCTCCGGTCCTGCAGGCCATGATCGGGGAGATGTTGGTGGAAGGGGACTTTTTTGTGAGGGGGCTGGGTTTCGCCGATGTCTTCTCCGCCGATCTTCTGGGGTTCTTTGTACCCAGCCGACTGCACCCTTTGCTCGGTTCTTTGCAAGGTGGCTTCAACTTCTCTTACATCAATTTTGTCTATCTGGGCTACGTCATCCTGGCCCTTTCCCTCTATGCCTTGACCCGTTGGCAGCCGAGGAGAGGTGTCACCTTCTGGGGTGTGACCACTCTGCTCTTTGTGCTCATCTCCTTGGGGCCAACCCTTCGTATCAACGGCACGGAGTACCGCTTGCCCCTCCCCTTCACCCTCTTTCAGCAGCTCCCCTTCTTCAAGGGGAACCGCTACCCCAGCCGCTACAGTGTGATGATCACCCTGGGCCTGGCGGTGCTGGTGGGCTACGGTGTCGCTCTGCTGCTCAGGAAATTGGAACTGCGGTCACGGAATCGGGAACTTGGAGGCAGAGAGGAGTCCAAAGTTTCTGTTTCCCGGTCGCCGCTTCGCTTCATTGTGGCCGCTTTGCTGCTGCCCCTCATCCTCTTCGAACACCTGTCGGTCCCTTTGCCCCTTTCAGACCTGAGGGTACCCCAGGTCTACGACGTCATCGCCGCTGACCCAGGCCATTTCAGCGTGTTGGAGGTGCCCCTGGCCTGGCGCAACGGTTTCCGCATCACCGGCACTATGGACACCATCATCATGTACGAGCAGTTTTATCAGACCAGGCACCACAAGCGCCTGCTGGGCGGGAACACTTCGCGCAACCCGGAGTTCAAATTCCAGTACTTCACCGAGGCGCCGGTCATAAACAGTATCATCGCCCTGGAGACGGGGCACGAGATAGAGCCGGCCACCCTGGAGCAGGACAGGGCTCTGGCTCCCCAGGTGATGGCTTTCTTCAGGGTGCGCTATGTGGTGGTGCACCGGGCCAAGGCCGGGGAGCCAGTTCACCAGTACTTGAGGACAGTGCTACCGGAGGGTCAGTTGGTTGCTCAGGAAGATGATATCGTCATCTACCGCCTGCCTGTGCAGGAACCCCCCGACGTTGTCCTGATTGACCTGGGGAGTGACTTGGCCAGGCTGAACCTGGGCGAGGGGTGGTCGTCAGCGGATGGGTCAGCGGATAGGGAACGGATCAGCGGATGGAGCGGGTCAGCGGATAGAGAGCGGAT
>JBHIDP010000111.1:0-8766 GCA_046760185.1 Anaerolineae bacterium | reverse complement strand
CATATCATTTTTGCGAAGGATGACGGGCCCATGAATGTGAGTAAACCTCTTTTGGACTTCTTTGCCCTGGGCCAGGTTGCCCATGAGACGAAACGGATCCTGGCCAATGCCATCAGACATAAAGAGCTGCCTTTGCTCCCAGAGAAGCAGGAATCCCTGAACACAACCCTCTCCCACCTCGGCGATGTACGGGAGGGTTTCACCCTCACCCTACGCTCGCCCTCCGTGACCTCCATGCAGGAACTGCGTTACCTGGTCAGCAAGGTGTTCTTCGACTGGGGATGGGTCGAGGAGCAAGGGCTGGAGCTATGGCCTGATGACCAGGTCCATATCCCTCAGTCCCAGCTCTTGGCTTTTGCTCACGCTTATGTAACCTTTGCCACCTTGCCGTCCCTGCCCAAAGGGCAGGTTACTTTTCCCGAAAGGACGAGCTATGCTGACATCCCCGTGCCTCGCTCGCCGGCGGAGGTTCTGGAGCGAATCGAGGAGATGGAGCAGGTGATCTGGGGGACAGTGATGGCTCCAGTAGGGGAGATGGAACAGGGTCCACTGCGCCGTACCTACGGCTTCTTCGAAACGGGCGACTGGTTGATATTTCACCATCTGCGTTTGTTCTTCAAGAACCAGGAGTTACATTGAAAAAGCTTCTGACCATCTATCTGTGCCTGGCAGTGATAGCGCTGGTCATGCCCCTCTGGGCCTGGGCAGCCCCGGCCAATCATGCCTCTTGGCAAGGGCTCTGCGAAAATGTAGTCATCAGCTCGCCACGCACCGGCGCTTCCCCTGTACGCGGCCGCGTCAACATCAGCGGGAGCGCCTCTTTGCCCAACTTTGACTACTACAAAGTCGAGTTCGCTCCCGAACCTGTTCCTCCCCAGGGTGGTACATGGCGCTTGGTAGGGGCTGATCTACACCGTACACCGGTTATCAACGGCGTGCTGGAGACCTGGGACACCACCCTGGTCCCAGACGGAAGCTACAGCCTGCGGCTCAGGGTCGTGGACAAGACCGGCAACTACCCCTGCCCGGACTCCATTGCCGGTCAGATAGTGGTAGCCAACACCCAGCCCACGCCAACCGTCACCCCGACCGTTACCCCTACCCCCACAGAAACCCCCTCAGTCCCTACCATCCCTACCGCTATCCTGGTCCCCCCCACCATAGTAGTGCCGACGGCGCCCCCGCCCCCTACCGTTGCCCCCGTAGCCCGTCCCGCCGTCACCCCCCAGAGCGATTCCCTGTTTTCCATCAACTTCGCCGGCCTGGGCCGCGCCCTTATCAGGGGGATGGTGGCTATGGGGAGCATTATCCTGTTCATCGCCATCTTCAGCCTGGGACGGTGGGTTCGGGATCAATTCATGTAACGGTACACAGTTGAAAGTGCTGAAACTGATCGTCGGGTTAGGCAATGCGGGCCCGGAGCATGCCAGGAATCGGCACAACGTCGGTTTCCGCTGTCTGGACTACCTGGCAGAGCGTCACGGCCTGGCCTTCTCCAAACAGCAGGAGAGAGCCCTCATTGCCTTGGGAAAGATCCTGGACACTAAAATCATCCTGGCCAAACCGCTGACCTACATGAACCTCAGCGGCCAGGCTGTAGGAGCTTTGGTGCGCCGACACAAGGTGCCGCTGGCTGACCTGTTGGTAGTCTGCGATGATATGGACCTCCCTCTGGCCAAGATTCGCCTCCGACCACGAGGGGGAAGCGGCGGTCACAAGGGTCTGGAGTCCATCATCGAGAACCTGGGCAGCTCAGATTTCTCCCGCCTGCGGGTGGGCATCGGTCGTCCCGAACCGGAGGATGCGGTTGACTACGTCCTGAGCGATTTTACTGCCGACGAGGAAATAGTCATGGCCGAAACCTACGCCACGGTCACGGAGGCTGTGCACACCTTCCTCGACGATGGCATCCTGGCCGCCATGAACCGCTTCAACTGAGGAGACTTGTTTTGAATCTGACCGGATTGTTGGTCCTCCTTCAACAGACAGTCCACTACCGGCGGCTCCTCGAGGGATTGCGGGCTTCTGGCGGGGACGGCTCAGATCGAGCCGGTGAGCAAGGACTGGGGCTCAGGATACTTGAGGCCGCCCGGCCTTACCTGATAGCGGCCCTGCAGCAAGATTGGCCCGCACCTCTTCTGGTCATCAGCCCTCGCCCGGAGAAGGCAGTTCAGTTCCACCGTCAATTGCGACACTGGTCGGCCGAACCGGAAAATGTCCTCCTCTTCCCGGAACCCGATGCCCTACCCTTTGAGCGAACAGCCTGGCACTCAGAGACGAAGCAGAGAAGGCTGACCGTGTTGTCAAAGCTAACAGAGGTTCGAGAACAGCTTCTCTCAGAGACAGAGCACCAGGCGGCCAGACAAAGGCGGTTAGTCATCGTCGCCTCGGCCCAGGCCCTGCTGCACATGACCCTCCCCTACGAGGAATTCGCCAGGAGACGGGAGACAGTGCATCGAGGTCAGGTCATCTCCATGCAAGAGCTCGTCTCCCTCTGGTATTCCCTTGGCTACCAGCCCGTGAGCCTGGTGGAAGGGCCAGGTACCTTCAGCCGTCACGGAGGCATCCTGGACATCTATCCACCCAACAGTCCCCTGCCGACCCGGCTTGAGTTCTTCGGCGACCAGATAGAGTCCCTTCGCCTCTTTGACCCCGTCAGCCAGCGATCCCAACACAAGGTCGAGTCTCTCTCTATTCTCCCTGCCAGCGAGGCGCTCCCCTTCTGGGGGAAAGAGGCTGCGGCCCGACTGCGGTCCTTGGACCTGAGCCGCTGTCAGACCCAGACACAGCAACAGCTTCAAAAGGACCTGGAGACCCTACAGGATGGCGAGCATTTCAGAGAGATAGAACACTATATCCCCTACCTCTACCGCGAGGCTGGTCTGCTGTTCGACTACCTGCCGCCGCAGGGGTTGGTTGTAGTTGACAGTTGGGCTGACGTGGAAGCGGCTGTGGCCGACCTGGAGGAACTGATCTTGACCACCGGCCAGGAATTGACTGAAAGAGGGGAGCTTCCCCCTGATTTCCTGAGCCCCTATCTCACCTGGGACAACCTGCGGGAGAGATTAGAGGATCGAGAGCAGTTGGTGTTGGGCTCATCCCCTCCTGAACTGCCGATCTATCGTTGGGAGGACCTGTTCGTCCCTGAGGACCGCTACGGGGGTCAATTGCGGCGGGTGATGGAATCGTGCCAGGGGATGATGCAGGAGGGACGGCGGGTGGTGGTAGTCACTCGCCAGGCACTCCGTCTGGCTGAGCTTTTGGCCGAACAGGGTATCCATATCTCACCGGTAGAGGATGTGCCAGAGGCTCCACCCCCTGGCGGCTTTGTTCTGGTGCAAGGAACCCTTCCCGAAGGCTGGAAGCTACAAGCGGGAGGCAAGGAAGCACTGATGACTGAGGCCGACTCCTCCTTCCCAGCCACCTTGTCCCTGCTGACAGACGCGGAGATATTTGGCTGGATCAAGCCCGAGCCGCCCCGACCACGCCCCCGCCGCGCCATCCCGCACGAAGCCTTTTTCGCCGACCTGTCGCCGGGGGACTACGTGGTTCACATTGAGCACGGGATCGCCCTTTTTCAAGGCCTGACACGGCTGACCCTGGACGAGGTGGAGAGGGACTATCTGCTGCTGGAGTACGCCGCCGGTGACAAGCTCTACGTACCTGTCTACCATGCCGACCGGGTGAGCCGCTATGTAGGAGTCGGTGACCGTCCGCCCGTTATCCACCGCCTGGGGGCAGCCGATTGGGGCACCGTCAAAGCTCGCGCCAGGCGAGCGGTGGAGGAGATCGCCGAGGAGCTGCTCGAGCTCTATTCGGCCCGCGAGGTGGTAGAGGGGCACGCCTTCGCCCCTGATACACCCTGGCAGAGAGAGTTGGAGGCTTCCTTCCCTTACGTTGAAACCGAGGACCAGTTGCTGGCCATCGAACAGGTCAAGGAGGACATGGAGGAGAGGAAACCCATGGACCGCCTCATCTGCGGCGACGTCGGATATGGCAAGACAGAAGTGGCACTGAGGGCTGCGTTCAAGGCGGTGATGGATGACAAACAGGCAGCCGTTCTGGTGCCAACCACCATCCTGGCCCAACAGCACTTTCAGACCTTCGAAGAACGTCTCAGGCCCTTCCCGGTGGTGGTAGAGATGCTCTCCCGCTTCCGCACCACCAGGGAACAGAAGGAAATCCTGCGTGGCATGCGGGAGGGGACGGTAGACATTGTCATCGGCACCCACCGCTTGCTGCAAAAGGATGTGGCCTTCCGCGATCTGGGGCTGCTGATCATTGATGAAGAGCAGCGCTTTGGGGTGACCCATAAAGAGAAGTTCAAGCAGATGCGTAAGGAGGTTGATGTCCTGACCCTGACCGCCACACCCATCCCCCGCACCCTTCACATGTCGCTGATGGGGGTGCGGGACATGAGCACCATTGACACCCCGCCGGAAGAGCGCTTGCCGGTACGCACGATCGTGACTGAGTACGACGAGGACCTCATGCGGCAGGCCATCCTGCGGGAACTGTCGCGGGGCGGCCAGGTCTACTTCGTGCACAACCGGGTACGAGGCATCCGGCCGATGGCGCAGCGGCTGTCCAGAATTGTCCCGGAGGCCTCGCTGGCCATCGCCCACGGCCGCATGAGGGAACGAGACCTGGAGCGGGTGATGCTGGACTTCGCCCGGGGGCACTACGATGTCCTGGTCTGCACCTCCATCATTGAGTCCGGTATTGACATCCCCAACGTCAACACCCTTATCGTCAATCGAGCCGATCAGTTCGGCCTGGCTGACCTGTACCAACTACGGGGAAGAGTAGGACGGTCTGCTCAAAGGGCCTATGCCTACTTCTTCTACAGCAAGTACTATCTCCTCTCCGACGTGGCTCGCCGTCGGCTGCAGACCATCGCCGAGGCCAGTGAGTTGGGGGCTGGATTTCAGATCGCCATGCGCGACCTAGAGATACGGGGGGCCGGTGAGCTACTGGGGGCGCGGCAGCATGGCCATATCGCCGCCATCGGTTTCGATCTCTACTGCCGGCTGCTGGCGCGCGCTGTAAGGACCTTGAAGGAAAGAGAGGGCTTGGTGGAAAGTGAGGAGGATAGCGCTGCCCTTCCACCGGCCACCCTGATGCCGCCAGTGACCATTGATCTGCCGTTGGAAGCCTACCTGCCGCCTGACTACATCCCTGACGAAGGGCTGCGCTTGAGGCTCTACCGGCGAGTGGCCGACATCGCCACCCTGGCTGCGGTGGACGAGTTCACCCGCGAGCTGAGCGACCGCTTCGGCCAGGTCCCTGATCCGGTCAGGAACATGCTCTACATGCTGCGCTTGAAGTTGCTGGCCATAAAGGGAGAGGTCGAAGCGATCAGCGTGGAGGATGGGAGGAGGGTAGTGATCAAGATGCGGGGGATTACGCCGGAGAAGAGGAAAGCCTTAGCCGCAGGGGATGGCCACCTGCGTATCGGCCACAACCAGGTATGGCTACCGCTGGATCGCCGTGAGCAGATATGGCGACGGGAGCTAGAGCAGGTGTTGAAGGCTATAGCCGGCTAGCACACTGTGGCATATGTCCAGTATCAGTCTTGTCACTCTGAGCGGAGCCTTCGGCCTCGAGGGCCTCAGCCCGAAGGCTTGCGGAGCGAAGGTCTCTTGCCCGCTCCAGGTAGGAGATTCTTCGCTCCGCTTTCACCTCCCAGAGAGCCTTGCATAATTGCTCTTGAGGGGCGTCCCCGTCCCGTTCTGGGCCTTTGGGGGCACTCAGGGCGGGGCGAGGACGCCCCTTGGTAGCAAGAAAGGGCTCTCGGACTCACTGGAGCCGATTTATGCAAGGCTTTCCTCCCAATGAGCATTCTGTCACTCCTTCGGCAGGCTCAGGACAGGCTTCGCTACCGCTCAGAATGACAGGTAGTGTTCGTTTCTTGCCCAATGGGTGGTGCGACAGCGCCATGCGGAGCTCAGAATGACATGTAGTACTGGAAGGTCCCTAGGGAAGGAGGCGGGTCAGTTCCTCTAACTTGTCTGCCGAAATAGGCACCCCTTTGATCAGCACTACGTACTCGTCCACCCCTTGGTCCATCAGATTGTCCCAGTCGCGGTAGGGTTCCAGTTCCTCCGGTGAGTAAACCTCCAGCATGGCTTCGTACCAGGTCAGGTTGTCCCTCTTCTCGTAGTGCCAGTAGTCGGCCGCCAGCTTGTTGAAGCGCCAACTGAAGTTCTCTTCATCCCAGGCCGAAATCCTCTCCCAGCCGTACTCCTTGGCCAGGGCGGTGAAATCCACGTAGTAGCCGTAAGGGATCGGCTTCGGTTCTCCCCCCTCCCAGGGATGGCGTATCCAGCGTGCCCTGTAGCTGAAATCCCAGGGATATTCCTTCATCGGTTCTCCCATGCTGCCATCCTGGCCAGCGGTGCGGATGTACAGCCGCCAGAAGGTCTCCCCCTTGACATCCTCCCGCACCACCTCCAAAAGCGGCTGGCCGTGGGGCCCCTGAAGCTCCCAAAGGAGATCAACTGCCCGGCCTGCTTTGTGCCAGCTCAGATAATCCGACGTCTTGCTCCGGAAATCGAGCGGCCGTAGCGCCTCGCTCACTTCGGCCAAATAATCGTATCCGGTCTCGACTACCACCCGCTCCCGGAGGGCGTTGAAGGAGTCATCCACGGCGTCGCTCAGTTTGGGGATAGGGCTCTTCACCCCCGGCAGGCGGCGGAATCCCCAGGGATGTCCATGCTCCGGCTCCACCGCATGGGTAACCTCCTGGAAGAGGGTACGGGGACCAGTGGCGGTGACGACCGGCCAACCTCCTATGTCCGCTGCTCCGTTCCAGGCCAGGCCCTGATATTGCCCCGCCACAGAACCCAGGCGGTGGGGGAAGAGCTCACCCTCCCTCGTCACGTAGAGGGTTTGATCCTCAAAACCGAAAGAGACAAAGGCAATCCACTCCCCGTCGGGCGACCAGGCCGGCCAGTCCTCGTAACCGAGCCAGGTCAGGCGACGACGGTTCAGACCTCGCCCATCGGCCGTGACGTCCACGAGGTAGATGGCTTTGCCCCCTTCCTTCCCCCGGGAGACAAAAGCGATCTGCCGGCCGTCAGGAGACCAGGCTGGCCGTTCATCTTCGGCCGGGTCCTCGGTCAGGTTGCGGACATCGCTGCCATCGGGCCTCATCAGGTAGATCTCCTTGTTCCCGTCGCGCCAGGTGGTGAAGGCGATCCACTTCCCGTCGGGCGACCAGGCCGGCCCGTAGTCACCGTACGGCTCTTCAGGGGTGAGGTTTCTCTGGTTACTGCCGTCCGAGTCCATGATGAAGATATCCAAGTCACCGGCGCGGTAAGATTCAAAGGCGATCTTGCTTCCATCGGGGGACCAGTTGGGGGCAGCGTCGTAGTGCGGATCATCGGTCAAGCGCCTGATCCCTCCACCGTCGGCGGCCATGACGTAGATGTCCCAATTAGCCTGCCGGCGGGAGGTGAAGGCGATCATACGTCCATCAGGTGACCAGGCCGGCGGGCCGTGAGAGGCCGCACCGTCGGTCAACTGCCGCAGTTGCCCTTCACCCGGATTAAGGGCAAAGATATGCCAGCTTCCATCCCGGTAGGCAGAGAGGGCCAACAGACCATCGGTCGCGGGAGCGGCCGGGTCGAGGGACGTGGTTGATGGAGAAAAGAGAGGCGGAGATACGGTAGCGGGGGAACTTTGGGGTTCGGCGGCCAAAGGAGTTGATGGCGGCTGCTCACCACTCGTGGCATTACAGGCCAAAACGAAGGTAACAATGGAGGTCAGAGCCAACAGGATAACAACTGCCAGCCGCCGACAACGACGAAAGGTCTGGAACATGCGGCCAGTATAGCAGAAAAGGGACAGTGAGGCAACCCTGAGGAACTCACTGCACTATTCGGCCACCGGATAGCCGATCTCCTCCAGGGTGCTCCGGATGGCAGCCAGGGTCTCCTCCGTGTCGTAGCTAACCGTGACCTCCTTCTTTTCCACATCCCCTTCAACCTGGCTGACGCCTGACAACTCCCCCAGCTCCCGCTTGATGGCCATGATGCAGTGATCGCAAGAGATGTTGGGCACACTCAAGACCAGGGTTGGCACAGAGATACCTCCTTCTCCTTCGCTTCAATCGAGGGGCTCGAAATCCGGCTACACCTTGGCGGACATGTCAAAAACGTCCAGGAGCTCGGTGATGACCCGCTCCCGTTCCCCGGGATCATCGCTGCGGATGGCCGTGGTCACACAGGTCTGCAGGTGGTTTTCCAGGATCATGAGGTTCACCTTATCAATGGCGCTCTGCACGGCCAGGGTCTGCTTGATGATGTCAATGCAGTAGACATCATCATCAACCATGCGGTGTACACCCCGCACGTGCCCCTCGATACTCTTTAAGCGTCTCAGAATCTTCTCTTTTTGTCCTTCAGGCATATCCACCTCCTCGCTTCGCATAACCCATCCCCAAGGGGGTGGGTATTCTGTCCGCATATCATTATACTCCTCTGGCTGATTCTGTCAAGCACCAAAGGGCGAAAGGGTCTTGACAAGGCCAGCCCCTTATGATAAGATTTGTGTAGTTAACGCAATACGAAAGAGGAGGAGAGGTTTCGAGCAGAAGCTTTACACCTTTCCCAATCTGCCTGTAGCAGGACTCGTACACGGCGACGCAAATAAGTCACCCGTTGTCAAGGTAAGGTGAGCGATTCGACACGTGGCTCATTCCAAGCATCCTGAGGGTACTGAAGGACGGAGTGGAGGCCGTATCGAAGGGTGCTAATCCTGAGC
>JBHIDP010000110.1:0-8797 GCA_046760185.1 Anaerolineae bacterium | reverse complement strand
ACCGGGACCGGCACGCCCACTTCCAGATAGGCTTTGTACACATCGGCCCGCCCCGTCCCTTGAGTGTTGGGGTCCAGAGCGAGGTCCTTGGCCGTTCTCATCAGGATATCCTTGACCTCGGCCGGCGTTAGATCAGGGTTCGCCTGTAGGAGCAAAGCGACCGCCCCACTACAGTGGGGCGTGGCCATGCTCGTCCCAGAAGCCTGGGTGTAATATTGGTCGAGGGGGGTGCCCATGGAGGTGCCCCTGGCTCTGCCAGCTATGATGCCCACGCCCGGAAAGACGATATCCGGCTTCACCCGCCCATCGCTGGTGGGACCACGGGAGGAGAAGTCTGCCACGTTGTCCTCATCATCCGTAGCTCCCATGGTGATGACCAAACGGGCACAACCGGGCGACCCTATCGTTGATCGCCCCGGCCCCGCGTTGCCGGCCGCTACACAGACGACCGCTCCCGCCTTTACAGCCGCGTCGCAGGTCTCCGACAGGGCATCCCTTCCATCGCAGGCTGCTGGCCCACCCAGGGAGAGATTAATGACCCGCACCTTCTTCTCCACAGCCCACTCCACGCCGGCCATTACATCGCTCATCATGCCTGAGCCGTCGCCCCGCAAGACTTTGGCTGCATAAATGGCAGCCTCCGGCGCGACACCCCTATATTTTCCACCGCTGGCCTCCCCGCTGCCAGCGGCAATGCTGGCCACATGGGTACCATGGCCGTGATTATCGGCCGGTCCTTCGCCGGTGAAGTCGGTCGTCTCGGCAATCCGTCCGGCAAAGTCGGGGTGATCATGGTCTAGGCCCGTATCCACAACGGCCAGGGTCACACCCTTTCCGGTATATCCGGCCTCCCAAACCTGGGGAGCACCGATCAAGGGGACCGAATCGGCCAAGCAGGTGTAGACAGGCAGGTCTTGCCAAATCCTCTCTACCGCCGGATCCTGGCTAAGGGTTTCAATCGTTTGGGCCGTGGCCCTGGCGGACACCGCAGGAATCAGTTTGTATGACCTAATGGCCCCTACACCGGGAGTGAAAGCTCTTGTGGTATACACTTCCTTACGGTATTTTACAATGATGGGAATCTCCTCGTGCACAGAACGAGCAGCCATCTCCTGAACCAAATCTTGTGTAATCTTGTCGTTGATCATAACTTCACCTCCCTTGGCCCATTGGCCTTTTCGATGTCCATTGAAGATACAGCATCGCACCCTTCCCGTGCCAGTCTCCTGCCAACCTGCTGGGTACTATTCCATGATAGTTACCTCCCTGTCCTCCTCGATGGCCTGGACCCAGGGTTCCGACGCCAACTGTAAACAAGCGCCAGCCTTTCCCTCAATGGCCACAGCCTTGATGAGCTTGAAGGTGCGTCTAACCTTGAGTCCCTTGGCCTCCAGGGAAGAGACATAGGCATCAACATCGTGCTCCAAGCGGACGATGAGGTTAACCGTAGCCTCAGGATCTTCTTTTAACTGAGTCTCGAGTGCCTGTTCCATCCTGGCCATTTTTTCCGATCCTCCTCTCCCTACTGCTACATAATATCACTTATTGCGAAAGGGGTCAAGAGCGAGTTTCTGCCTTATGTTAAAGACTTGACTGAGTTGGTTTGAGTGCGGTCAAAACAAGTTGGAGTCAAGGCTTTCCCTGGCACCTGTGCGCCAGGACAGGTGAGCCGGTTTTTTCCGCCTGAAGGCTCCACTCCGCAACCGATTTGGCCTCACTGAGTTGATTTTGTTTCGCCCCCTCCTGGGTCCAGGAAGTATCCCAGTGCCAGGAGGGCCAGGATATAGCCCAGGTAGTTTTCGTTGAGAAAGCGCGAGAAGTAGAAGAAGGTCAAAGCCAGGAGAGCCCCGTGGCTGAGGACGTTGTTCACCGTGTTCACCCGCATTTGACGCCAGAGGAGAAAGATCAGTAGGGGCAGGCAGATGATCACTTCGAGAATCCAGAAGGGGAAATAATCAAGACGCGATTGCACCAGACCCAGAGCCAGGACCAGGTTGGCCATGCCCCAGCCCTTGATCTGGTAGGCTGTGGCCGAGGTACCACTGCTCCATCCCCAAATGTCGTCAACGAAAGCAGCGGGGTCCCAGACCAGAAAGGGGAGCACCAGGATGAAAACGGTAAGCAGGAAGACGGTTATTTGACCCTTCAGACCGGGCAAGAGGGTAATCAGCCGCCTCGGCGATATCTCCTGGCGATCTAGTCTATGGATGAAATAGAAGGGAACAAGGAACCAGGCTGTGGGTTTGCTGGCACAGGCCAGGGCAAAAGCCACCGTGGATAGAAGAGAGCCATAGCCTCTCAACCATCGTTTCAAGGAGGATAGAAGGAAATACAAGGAAAGGACGATCCAAAATAGGACAAAGGAATCGTTCTGGCCAAAGATGATATCAACTCCCATGATGGGGTTCAGTCCGAGGATCATGGTCAGAGCTAGGCTGTTGGTCCTATCCTTGACCAGGCGAGGAACAAGATAGAGGGTCAGAGCAAAGAGAATGAGGTAGACGAAGCGCTGATCGTACCAGCCCAATAGAAACTGACTACCCAGGTAGAAAGGGACTGAGAAAAGGAAGGTGAAGGGCAGGTAGGGATAATGGTATAGAGCGGTCCGATAGTCCAGCCCCCACTCGGCCATGGGAGTTTCAACATAATCTTCCACATAGGGGTTCTTGCCGGCCAGGATATATTTGATGGTCTCCTCGGTTTGGATTACACCTCCATCGTGGGTATAGCTGGCCGGCCCGGCTACACGCCGCAACAGGATCAGATAAGTGGAATTGGCCACAACGGTGCATAGCACCGTCAGGTAGACGATAGTCAGCTTGGCGCGATAGAGGTTCTCCGCTGATAGCCGGTGGGGCATGAGCTCCAGAATCATGTAACAGATCAACAGCAAAAAGGTGAAGGTGATCAGTAGCAGACTGTAGGGATCTGTCAGCCAGTCTCGCAGAAGGTCGAGACTTCGCTCAGGCAATAGCGTGCCCAACAGTGGAACCTTTTTGATTGTCTCCACTGGCCGGGGCGCGACCAGATCAGCCAAGGTGGTAATCCGCACCTGCGCTGTGACCAGGATGAAAAAGAGTATCGCATCCCACCGCTTACCAGTCATGATGGAGTCATTATAGCCGAAAAAGCATAAAAAATCTAGCGCTTCGACTACGTTCAAGGGGTCGGCACGAGCAAATTGCCGCATGATGTGCGCTCGGCAACCCGTCAAAACCACATAGGCTCAGCACCAGGTGATTTGCCTCATTGCATGTTTAATGATATAATGCTCACCTGTTTGCGTTCCAGCGACCAAATGACAATGCCCTTTCTGCTCCAGGGTCAGTTGAAAGGGAACCAGCGGCGACCTGGGGCAAGCCCACGGAAAGGAGATAGACCATTGACAGAGGAAAGAGCCTATGAGCTAGTTTTCATCATTAATGGTGGAATAGAGGAGGAGAATGTACCGGCCGTCGTGGAGCGAATTAGCCAGCAAATAAACGATTTGGGTGGCGAGGTTGTTCAGGTTGACTCCTGGGGTAGACGGCGGCTGGCCTATCCCATTCGCAGGATCAAGGAGGGGTACTACACTGTGATGCAATTGCAGATGCCGCCTGGAATCATGCCAAATATCAAGAACAGTCTGCAACTGACGGAAGAGGTCATACGCCACCTACTTGTCCGTACAGAGGAGCGACAGCCAAGGGCCTTAGCAGTTGAAGAAACAAGCCCGGTAGACAGGTGAGCAGAGATGAGCGATGGTGTTTCAGTGATGACCGGTCACGAGTTTGTGAGCGAATGTGAAAGGAGAAGTGGTCAGTATGGCTAGAGGATTGAACAAGGTGATGATCATTGGCAACCTGGGACGGGACCCGGAAATGCGCTACACCCCCAGTGGCCGTCCTGTGACATCCTTCAGTGTGGCTACCGGGCGCTCTTGGGTTACCTCGGAGGGGGAGCGTCGAGAGGAGACAGAATGGTTCAACGTCATCGCCTGGGGTACCCTGGCCGAGACTTGTAATCAGTATCTCAGCAAAGGACGTAAGGTCTACATCGAGGGTCGCCTACAGACTCGTAGTTGGGAAGACCAAAATGGTCAGCGGCACTATCGGACCGAGGTGGTGGCAAACGACATGATCATGCTGGATAGTCGTTTCCGTGAGGAAGCGGAAGGGATGGAAGAGATAGAATCTGAGGATATCCCGTTCTAGGCGGCAAGCATCGTTTGGGCCATCTGCATCAACATTGATTGACGGAGGAGGAATGGAACAGAAGAACAGGGACCAGGTGCAAGAGAGAGGTTCTGACCAATCGGTTGTAAGATCACGCTACCGACGTTTACGGAGAGGGTGTACTTTTTGTGCGAACAAAATCGTTGACATAGACTACAAGCAAACAGACCTGCTGCAGCGCTTTATCACTGATCGAGGGAAGATTCAACCACGGCGCAAGACTGGCACCTGCGCCAAACACCAGCGTCGCCTGGCAGTGGCCATCAAGCGGGCTCGACATCTGGCCTTGCTGCCTTATACTGCCGAGCACGTTCGAGGAGCTTAGCCAGATTCAGGTTTGAGAACTCCTCTCTAAGCGTATGGTAGAGGGCATAGGATGATGTATCCTATGCCCTTGCCTTTGTCAAGTTGAAAAGAGTCGGTTCTGCAGAGCGGAGAAGTGACAGCTATGGGAAGGCAGCGGAAAAAGCCGGTCGTTAAATTAACCAGAAAACAGATATCTCGTATCGAAAGAGAGAGAAAACTACAACGGAATTTGCTGCTGGGAGGCCTCGTGGTCGGAATCCTCGTTGTCGGTATTCTGGCCTTCGGCTTTTACCAAGAGACCGTAGTTGAGCCCGCCTCACCAGTAGCCATAGTCAATGGCAAGAGTATTCGAACCGACATCTACCAGAAGCGGGTGCGCTTACGCCGCAGTTTCCTATATCAATATCTGGACTCTTTGAGGGCACAGCGAGCTCAGCTTGACCCTAATGATCCCTCGATTGGATTCCTGTTTGAAATGATAGACAACAACATCAGCCAGGTGCAGGCCGAACTCAACGTTGTGCCTACTCAAGTATTGCAAGAGATGATTGACGATGAACTGGTTGAGGAAGGGGCTTCTGAGTTGGGCATATCCGTGTCGCCTGAAGAGCTTGACAAGGAAGTAGAGGAACAGGTGGCAAGGCGTCTAGGGTACCAGTCCAGCGCCTCAGCCACAGCGACGGCGGAGACACCCTCCACTCCTTCTCCCACCCCCGCCCCTTCACCCACTCCAAGTTCCATCGAAGCGACAGCCACCGTCAGCGGTACGGCGACCGTCACGGCCACTGAGCCAACCGCCGTCTCCACACCGCTATCAACCCCCACCATCCATGTAATGACGGCCGACGAGTTCCAGACCGGCTATCAGGAACTCCTGGGTGTCCTGAAACAGGAAGCAGGCTTGACTGAGGCTGACTATCGCCATTCGGTAAAGATGAGCCTGTTGCGTGAGAAGATGAGGAAGACTTTGGCCGAGAAGATTCCAACGGTAGACGAGCAAGTCCATGCTCGCCACATCCTCGTGGAAAGCGAAGAGGAGGCCAAGACTGTCTTAGAGCGATTGCAACAGGGGGAGGATTTTGCAGAGGTAGCGGCTGAAGTTTCAAAGGATGAGGCTACCAAGGAGAACGGCGGGGACCTTGGTTGGTTCCCTAGAGGTCAGATGACGCCTGTCTTCGAAGAAGCAGCTTTCACCCTCCAACCTGGTGAGCTGAGCGAACCGATCCAAACGCAGTATGGCTTCCACATCATCAGGTTGGAAGAAGGCCCGGAGAGGAGAGAACTGAGCGAGGAAGCTCTGAGACTGAAACAAGCCAACGCTCTGGTTGAATGGTTGGTTCAACGTCGAAAGGAAGCTTCTATCGAGTGGCTTTGGACCCTGGAGGTGGTCCCTTTTGACCCCCGGGCACAGTAAATAAACAGAGGCGAAGTTAGACCGAGATTGAAGGCCCGACATACTCAGCCGGTCTGGCGATAGGCTTCGAGAACGTTTGGTAGCCTGGCAACCCTGGTCAGAATACGGCTCAACTGAGTTATGCCTGTGATCTCCAAGGTAGCCGTGATTACCGCCGTGTTGTCCTTCTTGTCGGTCGTAGCATTGGCCGCACTCATGTTGACCCCCTCTTCGGCCACGATATCAGCGATGTCTCTCACCAAGCCAGCCCGGTCATAGGCCAGCACTCGGATCATAACCGGGTAGACTCGCTGCGTTGCTTCCCCCCAATCCACCTGAATCAGCCGCTCGGTATCCTCCCGGACCAGGACGTTACGGCAATCGCGGCGATGGACTGTTACCCCCCGTCCTCTGGTGACGTAGCCAATGATGTTGTCACCGGGCAAGGGATTGCAACAGCGGGCCAGCCTGGTGAACAGGTCTCCTACTCCACTGACCGTCAGGCCAGAGATAGGGACCGGGGGGGGAGCTATCTGGGGTAATGGTGGTCCCTCTTCCCCCTCTCTCTCCACCTCCAAAATCTTGGTAGCGATCTGCTGGGCATTGATATCACCATACCCTATGGCCGCCAGGAAATCCTCCACTTTGGCGTATTTGAATAACCTGGCTACGTCCTCTCTCTCCTGCTCGACCCCCAACCTTTTCAATTCCCTTTCCAGCACCTCGCGGCCCTGAGCTATGTTCTCCTCCCGAGCCTGCCTCCTGAACCATTGCCGAATCTTCTCTCTGGCCTTCGAAGTCTTGATATAGCCCAGGTGAGGGTTAAGCCAGTCACGGCTTGGACCTCCTCTCTTGGCCGTCAAGATCTCCACCTGGTCCCCATTTTGCAGTTGATAGTCAAGGGATACCAAACGACCGTTTACCCTTGCCCCTCGACAGCGATACCCTATCTCAGTGTGAATGTGGAAGGCGAAATCAATTGGGGTCGAACCGGTAGGCAGGTCAAAAATGTCACCCTTGGGTGAGAATATGTACACCCGTTCGGGGAAGATGTCTGTCTTCAGCGAATCAACAAACTGTTGAGCATCGGTCAGTTCCTGACGCCACTCCAGAAGCTGACGGAGCCAAGCTATTTTGGCCTCCAGGTCGGCGTCCCGTTTGGCTCCCTCCTTGTATCGCCAATGGGCAGCGATCCCGTATTCGGCCACCTGGTGCATCTCCCAGGTGCGAATCTGCACCTCCAAGGGCTTCCCTTCAGGGCCCACCACTGCCGTATGCAAAGACTGGTAATTATTGTCCTTAGGGCTGGCGATGTAGTCATCGAACTCCCCCGGAATTGGAGGCCACAGGGAATGAACAATGCCCAAGATAGCATAGCAATCCGATACCTCGTTGGTGATCACCCTCACCGCCCGCACGTCGTAGATCTGCTGGAAATCCCGCTCCTTCCTCTGCATTTTGCGGTAGATGCTGTAGATATGCTTCGTCCGGCCCGTAACCTGGGCCTCGATCCCCTCCTCCTTGAGCCTGTTCTCCAAGATTTGAATGATTGTGACCAGAGATTTCTCACGGGTTGCGCGCCTTTCGGTTATAAGGTTGGAAATCTCACGATATTGTCCCGGCTCCAGATATCTTAGAGCTAAATCCTCCAGTTCCCACTTCATATGCCAGATGCCCAAGCGGCTGGCCAGCGGAGCAAATATCTCTAAGGTTTCTCGGGCAATCCTCTTTTGGGCAGAGGGGGGCAGGGCATCCAGAGTACGCATGTTGTGCAGACGATCGGCCAGCTTGATAAGGACCACTCGCATGTCATCAGCCATGGCCAGGAAGGTCTTGCGTAGGCTTTCCGCCTCCCCCTTTTCGATGCTCTCCAACGGTTCTATTTGGCTCAGTTTGGTCACTCCATCAACCAGTTTGGTTACCTCATCCCCGAACTGGCTGTGAATGCGTTCGAGAGGGGTAGACGTGTCCTCGGGCACATCGTGCAGGAGAGCGGCGGCAATCGTTACCGGGTCGAGGCGCATGTCGGCCAATTCCATGGCTGTGGCCAGGGGATGTTCCACATAGGGCCCACCAGAGGCTCGGCGCTGACCCTTGTGGGACTCAACAGCCAAGGCATAAGCCCGCTCAATGATAGAGAGGTCGCCGTCGGGAGAGTATTCTTTCGCCTTTTTCAACAGTTCTTGGATATCCATCGCTCATCCGGTCCTGTGGACTGACCCTCCTCAAGAAAGTATACAACAAATGCTATTTGCATGCAACAAAATTTCACACGTGTCCTATTTTGACAAAAATCCCTGGCCTTTGTATAATCCGGGCCGGTTTCGCGGACCGGAGTAAAGTCATGGCGGTGAATAGATGATGAGCGCCCGTCGGTACGTTTTGCCTCTTCTTCTCGTTTTGTTGGTCCTGATCTTTGGGTCCGTGGCGGAGGCCCAGTCCCCGACATCGGAGAGTCAGGAGATCTTCAAGAAGTTGTATTGTCCTATCTGCGCCGGGATCAGACTGGATGTCTGCGAGCAGAAAGTCTGCGAAGACATGCGCGACCTCATTGAAACCAAACTGGCGGCCGGGGAAAGTGAAGACCAAATCATCCAGTATTTCGTAGAGCGCTATGGTGAACAGGTACTGGGCTTTCCTCCTCCAAAAGGGTTCAATCTACTTGCCTGGCTATTACCTCTAGGGGTCTTGGTGGGGGCGAGTGTCTGGGCGGCGTATGCTTTGCGCGACTGGACCAGGCGGCGTGGCCAGGTACAGGCCAAAGCATCCAGCGAGGAAATCTCGTCAGAGTATATAGAACGGCTGGAGAAGGAACTAGCCGAGTTTGAGTGAACGGCGAACAAATTGCGTTTTGCGCGATTGGGGGACAGGGAAGTAGGGAGGG
>JBHIDP010000109.1:0-8802 GCA_046760185.1 Anaerolineae bacterium | reverse complement strand
TGATTGAAAACCTACCTTCTTTCCTCTCGCTCGATGGCACCATCTTGAAGGTGGATGATCCGTTCGGTACGCTCAGCGACAAGGGGATCGTGGGTGACGATGATGAAGGTCTGCCCCAGGGTTTGATTGAACTGGTGCATCAGTTCGATAATGGCCGCGGCGGTGTGGGTATCCACTTCCCCGGTCGGTTCGTCGGCCAGGATAATGGCTGGCTGATTGACAATGGCCCGGGCGATGGCCACCCGTTGTTGTTCCCCACCCGATAGCTCCGTGGGGCGGTGGCTTAAACGGTCTCCCAGCCCCACCCGTTCCAACGCTTCCTGCGCTTTCTTCTTCTGCTGCCGGCCGCTTATCCCGGCGTAGCGCAGGGGGAGCATGACATTCTCCAGGGCGGTGAGGGTGGGGAGAAGGTTGAACTGTTGGAAGACAAAGCCCACCTTCTGGCGGCGGATGAGGGGCAATTTTCGCTTGGGGAGTTTCGTTACCTCCACCCCGTCAATGACCACTGTCCCCTCAGTGGGACGGTCAAGGCAGCCGATCATGTTGAGGAGGGTGGATTTTCCGCTTCCGGAGCGGCCCATGATGGACAGGAACTCCCCCGCTTCGATGGTCAGGTCCACGCCCCGCAGGGCATGGACCAGGCTGCTGCCCATTTTGTAGATTTTAGTCAGGTTTCTGGTCTCAACGATAGGCATACATGCTTCTCCGGCACCGCGCTTTAATCGAAACTTACCTTCGTCGTCATCCCCCAACGCAGGTCGGGATCCTGCTCGTCCAGGGTGATGGTGACCACATAGGTGGTATCGCCCGTGGCCAGGACGGTGGCCTCTTTGGCGATGGCTATCACCTGGCCGATGAGCACCTTATTGTCAAAGGCATTGACGGTGATCTCTACTTTCTGACCCACCTGTACCTTAGCCGCCCCCCACTCGTCCAGGTCAGTTGTCTCCACCCGCAGTTCCGACAGATCAGCCAGGGTGATGACAGGCACGGCCGCAGTCACCACCTCTCCCTCCCGAGCGTTGATGGCGGTGATGGTGCCGCTGAAAGGGGCTTTCATCTGAGCCATCTCCAGGTTCAGTTGAGCTTGAGCCAGAGCAGTCTTGGCCTGTTCCAACTGGGCCTGAACCACGGCGATGTCAACCTCCCTGGGTCCAGCTTTGGCCAGATCAAGCTGGGCCTTGGCGCTGGCCACGTTACTTTGGGCCACTTGGAGGTCTGTCTCTGTCGGACCGGTCGTCGTTAGTCGGTATGCCGCCTGGGCTCGTTGATAGTCCAGGGTAGCCTGCTCCAGGGCCACCGCTTCAGGCCGGGCCCCCACTCCCGGCAACCAGGCGATTTTGTCGTACTCGGCCTGGGCCTGTTGCAGGGCTACGGCTGCCTTCTCCAGGTCGGTCCGAGCCATCTCTACCTCTTCGGCCTGGGGCCCGGCTGCCGCCTGCTCATATTGAGCCTGGGCTGCCTCGTAGTTCGCCTGAGCGACCTGGATTTCCTCCCAACGGGGGCTGGCCAGTGCCTGAGCCAGCAAAGCCTCCTGGATGGCCACACTGTCCTGGGCGGCACGAACGGCTAACTCCAGTTGGGCTGTATCCAACTGGGCCAGCGTCTGACCAGCCTCTATCGTCTGTCCCTCCTCGACAAACAGCTTCTGCAGCGTGCCGCTGGTGCTGAAGCTGAGGTGTGCCTGTTTCAAAGGAACGACCAGCCCCTCAGCCGTGACCGGGGGTTCCTCCAGAACAGTCAGGCTGGCTGGGGTGGGGGTAGGCTTCAATCTTGCCCCCGAGAAAAACTGCCCACCCAAAACCAGAAAGAGGGCAATGATGACTATAAGCGCTCCGATCAAAAGAATCCACCTTCTGTTCACGCATAGTCTCCTTTCCTAATCCCTACTCTCTCTAACGCCTAACCCTCCAACCCCTACTCCGTCCGCAGGGCTTTAACGGGGTCGAGTCGTGCCGCACTCCAGGCGGGATAGAGTCCGGCTACGGCCCCTAGCCCCACGGCAAAGACCACGGCCACTGTGGCCAGGCGAGGGGTCAGGGTGAAGATTTCGCTGCCCCCCAGAGCCTCAGATACAGTAGCGTTGAGGAAGCTCGTCATACCCCAACCGAGGACCAACCCTACCACGCCCCCGAGCAGACCCATAACGGCCGCTTCGGTCACGTACTCCAGGACAATGTCCAGGTCCTCAGCGCCCACCGCCTTCTTGACCCCGATCTCCCGCGTCCGTTCGGAGACGCTCATGACCATAGTGTTGATCACGGCCAGTCCCCCTACGACGACGGCCAGCACTGCCCCGCTGAGCATGATGACATTGAAGATCAGGAGCCCCTGCCGCACGTCCTCGATGGCCTTTGTAGGTGGCTGGACGTTGACACCATCCACCTCCTCGGCGATAAAGGCAGCTACGGCGTCAACTTGGGCCACATCCTGAGGTACCACATCAATGGACGTTATCAGATTTGGCTGCTCCATCACTCGCCGGGCTGTCTCAAGAGGTACCAGGACCATCTGGTCAATGAAGGTGTTCAGTTCGACAAAGATACCCACTATGGTAAATTCCTTCTCCCGCCATTCCAGTTTGTCCCCCAGACCCAGGCCCCTCTTGGATACAATCTTGGACCCGACCACGGTCTGGTATGTGTCACCCCGTTCCAGCCAGCGACCTTTGGCCAGCTCTACGGTGGGGAAGTCCATGCGGGCCAACTCCGGCGGGAGGCCGATGACCAGATCGGGCATCCCCATCTGTACGCCACCCATCTCCTCCAGACTATCCACCACGCTGGGGATGACCTCTTTCACGCCCCGCACTCTTTTGATGCGGCGCGCCGTGGTCTCATTCAACACGCCACGGAAGCCCCCTTCGGGCTGGACGCTGATGGTGCTGCCCGCGTGCTCGATGGCGTTATCCAACATGTTGTTGAAATACTCCGACATGGAGCCCATCACTGTCAGGGCGAAGACACCGATGACGATGCCAAAGGTAGTGAGCCCGGTGCGGACCTTACGGCGCAGCATGTTGCGCAAAATCTCGGTCATTCTCCATCACCTCTTTGAGATCAACTATGGACATAACAAATGGGCATGTATTTACCGCTGGTTGATGTCAGCCACCTCCAGCGCAAAATACGATGCCCATCTCATGTCGGGATATGGGCGAGAGCGAAGTACTCATGCAAAAATAACTTTCCGCCCTTCGGGCCACTTGTACTGAGCCTGACGAAGTAGAGGCCCTCTGGACCAGCGGCTTTTGATCCACTTTTCAAGGGCAAAGTCAGGACGCAATAAAATGCTATTTCTGCACGAGTGCGAACGCATGGCTACCATATGGTCTTTTAGCGTTCTCGGCTGACCGCTTCAATGCCGCCCTTGGCGGTCATACATTATAGCACAAAAGGGTGCCTATTGTCGAAACTTGTCTCACATTGCGACACTACGGCATTTTCGACACGTGCCCCCGAACGATCTTCCAATTGCCGTCAAGTTTCTGCCAGACAAAGGTTTCACGACCTTTATGTTCTCCGCCCGTGTGCTGATTCCCGTAGTGAAACATGGTCACGGTCACCGTGGGCGTGAGCACGAGGACATCAAGATGCGAGATATCTATAGCTTCGCTTTCACCATGAGCGTGGGCGTGGTGATGCGCCTGGTGAAGGTGGTGGCTGCCCTTGATATCACCTGCCTCGGTGAACATCAAAAAGTCGGGCGAATCCCAGAAGTGGCCCAGGGTGCCCTCCAGGTCCCCGTGCGAAATAGCATCCACCAAGTTGTGTAACGCTGTTCTGACTTCCTCTGCTGTGTCGTGCTTGTTCACTTGGAGCCTCCAATCAGAGTTATTCTATTTTGTACACGAACTCGGTGCTATCCTAACCGACTACTGGGAAGCGTAGGCCGTCTTCAGGAACTGTCCCTGGCCTGGCGAGCCCTTGAGCTTCCCCTCCTCAAGGAGGACCTTTCCCCGCTGCATGGAGAGGACCGGGGCACCGAGGCAGGAGCGCCCTTCGTAGAGGGTGTAGCCCGCCTTGCTGTGCTGCCCCGTCTGACTGATGGTGTGGGAAAAGTTGGGATCGAAAATTATCAGGTCAGCATCGGAGCCAACTTCGATGGCACCCTTCTGGGGGTAGAGGCCGAAGATCTTGGCCGGATTCTCGCTCAGGAATCTCACCAGGTGACAGGGGGGTATCTTCCCCTTGTTGACCCCTTCGTCGTAGGTCACGGTCAGGACCGTCTCCACCCCAGGCGCGCCGAAGGTGGCAGCCAGGATGTCCTCTCCCCGGTCCTTGGCCTTGGGAGCATGATCGCTGCCGATGACGTCAATCAACCCCTCCCTGAGGGCTCGCCACAGGGCTTCCACATCCTCTTCCTTCCTCAGCGGGGGAGCGATCTTGGCCAGGGTGCCTTGCCGCTCCAGTTCCGCCTCGGTGAGGCTCAGATACTGGGGACAGGTTTCAGCGTAGAGCGACTGGCCTTTCTCCCTGGCCATGCGGACCGGGGCCAGGCTCTCTTTGGCGCTGAGATGGGGCAGGTAGAGGGGGCAGCCGACGACCGAGGCCAGGGAGATGACGCGGAAGACGGCCTCAGCCTCGACGACATTGGGGCGGGTGCGGGAGTAGACTGCTGGTGAGTCATACCCCTCCCCCTTGATCTTCTCCTCCAGGTAATCGGCCATCACCCCGTTCTCAGCGTGGACAATGGCCAGGCCCTGATGGGCAGCGATGGCCTCCATAGCCTCCAGCAACTGCCGGTCGGATACCGCCCGCCCTAGCTTGGCGTAGGCCATGAACATCTTGAAGGAGGTGACCCCCAGCCGCATGACCTCCGGGATTTCCGCCATCTGATTGTCTACGTCGAACAGACTGGCATGAAGACCAAAGTCCAACAGTGAGGTCCTGGAACCTTCCTCGATGGCGTCCTTCAGGGCTTCCACCACCTTTGTGCCGGGATTGACGTAAATGTAGTGGATCAGAGCGGTGACACCTCCCCAGGCAGCCGACTGGGAGAGGGTCTGCATATCGTCCAGATAGACGGGATGAACGTGGACGTCAATGACTCCAGGCAGGATCAACTTGCCTGAGGCATCAATGGTCGGGCAGGAAGGTTCGGCCACTATCTCCTTTTCAACCTCCACAATGAGCCCGTCGCCGATGGCGATATCAGCCTTCATGATGCCATCACCCTTGCACAGCAGCCCACCGCTGATTACGAGATCAACTTTGTCTTTCACCTCACCGCCTCCTTCTCCCATTCCTTCGATGTTGAAAGTCTGTGGTATAATCTCACTCCGGTGAATATTACTGAATGAACCAAGGCAATCATAAAAGGAGCCCTGTCCATGAACCAGCCGACTCTTGACCTCTCACCTCTCCGTCAACATTTCCCCTCTCTGCAACAAACGCTGAACGGCGAGCCTGTCATCTACCTTGATACCCCCGGCGGCTCACAGGTGCCGCAACAGGTTGTAGAGGCGATGACCGACTACCTGCGCCAGGCCAATGCCAACGTCGGCGGCGCTTTCCTCACCAGCCAACGCACCGCTGCCATCCTGACCGAGGTTCATCAGGCCATGGCCGATTTCCTCAACGCCCCCTCAGCCGACGAGATCGTCTTTGGGCCCAACATGACCACCCTCACCTTCGCTATCAGCCGCTCCATCGGCCAGACGCTGCAGCCGGGGGATGAGATCGTTGTCACCCGGCTGGACCACGACGCCAACATCGCCCCCTGGGTCGCGCTGGAGGAACGGGGGGTCACCGTCCGCCAGGTTGATTTCCACCCGGAAGACTGCACACTGGATATGGACGACCTGGCCGCCAAGTTCACCGACCGCACCCGCCTGGTGGCCGTCGGTTATGCCTCCAATGCTGTGGGCACCATCAACGACGTGAAGGGTATCACTCAGATGGCCCATGATGTCGGAGCACTCATCTACGTGGACGCCGTGCACTACGCGCCCCACGGCCCCATTGATGTCCAGGACCTGGGCTGCGACTTCCTGGTCTGTTCGGCCTACAAGTTCTTCGGCCCCCATATCGGGGCCCTGTACGGGCGCTACGAGCTGTTGGACCGCCTGCCGGCCTACAAAGTGCGTCCTGCCCCCGATAAGCCCCCTGACAAGTTCGAGACCGGCACCCAGAACCACGAAGGGATGGCTGGCGTGCTGGCCACGGTGGACTACCTGGCTGCTCTGGGAGAGAGCTACGGTGCTCCCTTCGCCGATCGCTTCCCCGGCTTCTCCGGCCAGCGTTTTCATCTGAAGAAGGCCCTGGCTGCCATCCATGCTTACGAAGCTGAGCTCATGCTCCGCCTGATCGAGGGGTTAGAGGCCATCCCCGGTCTGAAAATCTGGGGCATCACCGACCCTCAGGCCCTGGACAGACGGGTGCCTACCCTCTCCTTCACCATGGAAGGTTTCACCCCCAGGGAGATAGCCGACTATCTGGGTGAAAGGGGCATCTTCACCTGGGACGGCAACTTCTACGCCCTGGCGGTCACGGAACGGCTGGGCCTGGAGGAGCATGGTGGCCTGCTGCGGGTAGGGCTGGCCCACTACAACACGTCTGCTGAGATCGAACGCCTCCTGGATGCTTTGGATGTGCTTGCCACTTCTCCACCAACTCCTTCATCCTCAAGCCGTCGTCCCACATGGAGACGTTGTTGAAAAGGCAGTAGGCATCCTCGTAGGCCCTGCACCATTCCAGCAACTGCTGCAAATCCGCATCGGTGTAGTTGTAGTAATAGCTCCTTCTACCGTGGAGGCGAAAGTAGGCCAGGTCGCCCCACACGGGCAGGCCCTTGAAAGGGTCAACACAGTGGACCAGGTCTAGCTCCTGGCAAAGCTCCTTGATCTCGACCTCGCCCCACTTTCCTCGTGGCTCCCAGGCCAGGATCAAATCACCCCGCTCGATCTGACGGAAGAAATCCCGCATGTTCTCCTTGTGCTCATGGCTGGGGGTGAAACTGGCCGGACATTGGAAGATGACGAGCCGAGCCCTCAGCGCCTCCGCCTGGCGACGCGTCTCCTCCCAGGCGACGAACACTTCGTCCGTTGGCCTGAAGGAACCGTAGCGGTGACGCCTGTCCTCGGGCATCTGAAGGCGAGCCTTGGCGTAGGTTGGGCTGGACGGTTCATGGGTGATCAACTGCCAGGCCTTCAGAGTGAACTCGAAATTGTCCGGTGCCTGCTCCCGCCATCGCTCTACGGTCTTGAGCTGTGGTGGCTTGTAGAAGGTCTTCTGCACCTCCAGCAGAGAATAGCGCTCGTAGTATTTCGCCTGGGCCCGGCTGAAACCACAACACCCAACCTTGATTCCCATCTCATCTCGGACCTGACAAGTGCCTTCCTCTCGTTCAATGGAGCTTTCAGATAACGTTTCGCCTGGCAGCGAAGTCTGTTTCTAAGCTGTTGCACTTATTCCTCAAAGTGACCTAATAAGTCTTTGCTACTTAGATCCAGTTCCCGAGGCCCATTGTTCTCCTCGATCAGCGCCAGGACCTCCTGAGTGGTGTACTCGCTCAATTAGGGTTCTCCTCCTGGTGGTGAGTGGGCGAATCCCAAAGCCCTTTCAGCGCCTGATGAGGCCAATCGGAAGCATTAGCTCAACAGATTCTCCAGATACGCTGAGGTAACAAAGGGGATGGTGCAGGTGGCAATGAGCCCATAGTTGGTAACGACGAGGCCGGTGCTAACGGTGGCCCCGTGCGACCCGCGGATGCGGACGATGCCAGCAGTCAAATCTACAGACATCACACCTCCAGGTGATGCGTCCTCCCGCAGGTTTTGGAACCTGCGAGAGGATCACCCACCAGACTACCTTGCTCTCGTGGTTACTCCCGCTTCCAGGTGAGCGTCACCTTGTAGTTGGCTTCCACGCCCGCCGAGGCGACAATTGCGCCAGCGTCGGCGTTCATTTTCAGCCCGAACTCGACCTTCACTTCATCGGGCGGGTCGCTCAGGCTGCGCAGTTTGGTAATGATGGCCCCGGCCGCGGGCTTGATCCTTTCCAACGCGGTCTCGAAGGTCTGGCCGGCTTTGGCGGCGATCTCACCGGGGCGTACGGCGCGTGTCACGCGGCCCTCCGGCACTGGCTCATCCACTTCCACCACGATAGAGCCGCCCTCATCCAAGGGGAATTCAATCAGGCGTTTCATAGTTGACCTCCGTTCAAGGCTTTTCAGAACACTGTCTCACTTGAGATGCAAACAACGCAGCGCGTGATATGAGCAGCGGTGATTCTGTCTCGCACGCTGCAATTGTTGCCGGTCACCATACCTTGGGGAGTTAATCATAACTGCCCAGTTCATTAACCAGTTCCATGAACCAGTCAATCTTTGCCGGTGGGGCAATAGCTGGTACTTCGCAGCCGGGCGCAAGGATGTATCCGCTGTCCTTTGGGGCTTTGTCAAGACAGTCTTTTATGGCCTGCTTCATCTTATCCCTGCTGCCGATAAAGAAAAGGTTGGTATTGAGGTTACCAATGAGGACCGCCTTACCCCTGGTTACCTCCACTGCCTTTGCCAGATCCGTAGGGGCATCAATACTGATATTGGTCACCCCGGTATTGACCATATCTTCAAGGATGGGATCCGCATATCCACAAATGTGAAGCCCCAGGCCCACCTTCTTCTCCCTGAAGTGATCTACCATCTGTTTGTGATAAGGGAAGACGAATGTCCGGTACATTTTGGGGGAGATAAGGCTACAGGATGCTGGGGCTTCAGAAACCCCGAGCCCCACCTTTAATGGAATAATGGCTTCCGCAAACCTTATGGACGCCTGGGTGCAGAATCGCATCAGCTCATGGA